>NZ_JBEOXI010000172.1:0-18121 GCF_040296465.1 Streptomyces sp. NPDC002130 | reverse complement strand
TCCTCCGCCTTGCAGCTCCACGCGCCAGGCCCCGCTCACCGGCGTTGAAAGGATCCGCCGATTCCCTGCGGCCTGATCCAAACGACAGGCCCTAGGCCCGTCGTTGCCTCAGACGCGGTTTATGGAGTGCGGCTGGAGTCTCGCTCGCGAAGGCATCCAGGGCCGTCGCCCGTGGGGACGGCGTCTGTAACTCTCGGCGAAGAGACCGCGAACGTCTCGAAACTCGTGACGGGGAGTTCCGCATGCCCAATGCCGTTTCCTGTACCGACCCTGCGGCCGAAGCCGCCGTTCCCTCCTTCGAAGCCGCCACCGGAACCCTCCTGCGGCAGTTGGTGCTGGCGGCCGGGCCGCTGACCGTGCTGCAGATCGGCTGCCCGTACGCGTCGTTCACCGCCGGGCTGGCGGCCGCGATCAGCGAGAACGGGCACGGCCGGGTCATTTGCTGCGAGCCGGAAGCGGTACGTGCCGAGGCCGCCGCTGCTGCGGTCGAGAAGGCCGGGCTCGGACGGTACGCGGAGGTACGGGTGGGCCGTCCCGAGCGGTCGCTGGCGACCGTCCCCGGACCGGTGGACCTGCTGTTGCTCGGCGGCCCGCCGGAGTCTTTCCTTCCGCTGCTGAGGCTGGTGGAACCCAGGATGCTTCCGGGCGCGGTGGTGGTGGCCCTCGGCGTGCGGGACGTGCCGGCGCCGTGCGCGGAGTTCCTCGCCCATGTCCGGTTCTCCGGCAGCGGCTACGTGTCGCTCCCCCTTCCCTTCGACGGCGAGGGCGACGGCGGCGTGGAAATGGCCGTCCGCGCCGCTTGACGCATCCGCGCCGCCTGACCGCATCCGTGCCGGCCGCCCTCTAGGAGTGCCGTGTCCCTTCGTCCGTTCGACCCGGAGTTCCTGCCCGAGGGACACCCCGACAAGAAGACCGTCCCGCCCCGCGTCACGGCCCCGCGCGCCGTGTGGCGAGTGCTGGTGCGTTACCTGCTGCTGCCGGCGTACCGCGCGCTGGTGGCCCTCGGCTCCGTGCACGTGGCCGCGCTCTGGCACCCGGAGTTGGGGCCCGCGTGCGCACCGCCGCGGGAGGAACAGCCCGGCGAGCAGTCCGGCTACAGGGCGTTTCGAGCGGGTCTTGAGAGCGGGCCGGAAGCCTGGCCCGGGCAACCCGCTCCCCCTGTTCCCCCCGTTCCACCGGCTTCCCCAGAGAATCGAGGAGATCTGCGATGAGCGACGTACGGCTGGTCGGCACCTGGACCACGCAGTTGGACGACGACGGCAAGACGGTCCCCGGGCTCGTCAGCTTCTCGGCGGACGGCACGGTCGTCTCCACCCAGCTCAACACGAAGAACATCGGCCTGGGCACCTGGCGTGCCACGGGCCCGGACAGTTTCGAGTACGGCTTCCACATCCTGGCCGCCGACCCCGAGGGCAACCACGTGGGCGAGGCACACGTGCGGGTGTCGGGCGAGTTCGTCTCGGACACCGAGTGGCAGGGCACCGGCGGTGCCGAGTTCTTCGACCCGCAGGGCACCAAGCTGCGCGGGCACGCGGGGTCCAAGGTGACCGCCGGCAAGTTCGGCATCGACGACTGATGCGGGCGGCGGCGCTGCGGGACCGGCTCGACGGGGACCTGGTTCTGCCGGACGAGGCGGGCTTCGCTCCGGCCCGGCAGCTTCAGAACACCGAGTACGACACGATCGAGCCGTACGCCGTCGCGTACTGCGCCTCCGAGCGGGATGTCGCGCTGTGCGTGCGGTACGCCCGGGAGCGGGGGGTGCGGCCGCACGTCCGGGGCGGCGGCCACAGCTTCAACGGCTGGTCGACCGGTGAGGGGCTGGTCGTCGACCTGTCCCGGATGAACCACGTCGTCGCCGAGGGGCCCGTGGTGCGGCTGGGGGCGGGCGTCCAGTCGCTGGACGCGCTGGACGCCCTGCGGACCCAGGGGCGGCAGATCGTCACGGGGACGTTCCCCACGGTCGCCGCGGGCGGATTCCTGACCGGCGGCGGCATCGGCTGGCAGACGCGGAAGTTCGGGCTGGGCAGCGACCGGGTCGCCGCGGCGCGCGTCGTGCTCGCGGACGGCAGGACCGTCCGCTGCTCGCCCACCGAGGAGCCCGACCTGTACTGGGCGTCGCGCGGTGGCGGCGGAGGCACCTTCGGGGTGGTCACGGAGTTCGAGGTGCGCTCGATCGACGCGCCCGCCCTGACCGGCTTCGAGACGCTGTGGGCGTACGACGACGCCGTGGAGGTGCTGACGGCCTGGCAGGAGTGGGCCGTCGACGGGCCCGACGAGCTCGGTACCTCCCTGGTCGTGCTGCCGGGCATGTTCGGGCCCGGCGGGCGTCCGGTGGTCCGGGTCTGGGGGGTGCACCTGGGGCCGGACGAGGTGCTGCGCGACGGGCTGGACGAGCTGGCGGAGCGGGCCGGGTGCAAGCCGCTGAGCAGGACCGTCGGCGCGCGGGGCGGGTACGCCGAGGTGATGCACGAGGCGCTGTGCGGCTCGAAGACGGTGTCCCAGTGCCGTCGTACGGGCACCGGGCCCGAGGCCGAGGGGCACCGCCACCCGTACACCCGGCAGAGTTACCGGCTCACCGGCCGGGCCGCGACACCGGCGGAATCGGCGGCCCTGCTCGACGCCTGGGACCCCGCGCTCGACGCGGCGGGGCAGGAGCGCTACCTGCTGTGCATCGCCCTGGGCGGTGCGGCGGGCCGGGTGCCGAGCGGCGCGACCGCCTACGCGCACCGGGACGCGCGGTTCCTGGTCGGCTATCAGTTCGCCTGCCGCGAGGCGGCGACGGACCCGGCGGCGCCGGCGCGGCTGACCGCGCTGGCGGACCGGGCGGCCGCGGCCCTCACGCCGCTCGCCTGCGGCTCGTACATCAACTTCCCCAGCTCGCGGGTGAGCGAGGACTGGGAGACGGAGTACTTCGGCGCGAACCGGACCCGGCTGCGCGCCGTGAAGCGGGCCTACGACCCGGAGGACTTCTTCCGGCACGCGCAGAGCATCGGCCGTGCCCCGACGACCGAGGTGGACTCATGAGGACGGATCTGCGGAACAAGGTCGTGCTGGTCACCGGCGCCTCCTCGGGGATCGGCCGGGCGACGGCCGTGGCGTACGGGGAGGAGGGGGCCAGGGTCGCGATCACGTACCACAGCAACGAGGACGGGGCGCGGGAGACGGCACGGCTGGTGACCGAGGCGGGCGGGACACCGCTGGTGGTGCGCTACGACCTCGCGGACGAGCGCTGCATACGGGACGCCGTGGGGCGGGTCGCCGAGGAGTGGGGCGGCATCGACGTGCTGGTGGCCAACGCGGTGGTCTGGAGCGAGGCGATCCCGCGGCCCGGGCAGCCGGTGCCCCGCTTCGAGGACGTCCCGGCGAAGCAGTGGCAGGAGGTGCTGCGCACGTCCGTCCACGCCGTGTTCCACACGCTCCAGGCCGTGCTGCCGTGGATGCGCGGACGGCCGTGGGGCCGGATCGTGCTGCTCGGCGCGGGCCTCGCGGACACCGGCAAGGCCGGGGCGGGGGCCTACGGCGCGGGCAAGTCGGCGCTCTTCGGGCTGATGCGCAGCCTGGCCTGGGAGCTGGGGCCGGACGGGATCCTGGTCAACATGGTCGTGCCCGGCCAGACCAGCACCGAGACCGTGCGGGCGCACGTTCCGCCGGGCTTCCTGGAGGAGAAGGGCAAGACCCTGCCGTCGGGCCGGATGTCCGCTCCCGAGGACGTGGCCCGGGCCGTCACCTTCCTCGGCTCGGCCGCCAACGGCAACACCAACGGCGAGACGCTCCGCGTGACGGGCGGCGCCTGACGGGCCGGATCGGCGTCCGACCCCGGTACGGGCCCCGTCGCATTCCAGGGATCTGGGAGTGCGGCGGGGCCCGCTCCGTTCCGGCCGGTGCCCGCGCCCGGTGTCGAGCTGTCCTCGACGGTGTTTCGAGAGGCCCGGGTCACCGTGTGGGGCATGGAGATTCGTAGCCTCGACGGCGATGAGCCGGCGACCATCGCCGCGTTGCTTCCCGGGTTCCGGGACACCATGAGTCTGGAACTGCCCGGGGACCCGCCGGTGACGGAGGCCCTGCTGGCGCGGCTGTTCCAGCGGCGGCACGGGACGGACCGGATCGTGCTGGCCGCGTACGACGGCGGCACCCCGGCCGGTGTGCTGAAGCTGGGGCTGGATCTGGGGGATCCGAGCGGGCCGGGACACGGTTCGCTGTGGGTGTTCCCCGGTTTCCGGCGGCGCGGTGCCGGGCGGGCGCTGGCGGCCGCGGGGCTGGCGGCGCTGCGGGAGCGGGGGCGGGACCTGCTGCTCGCCGACGCCCCGAGGGCGGTGGCCGGTGAGCGGTTCGCGGCCGGGCTCGGAGCCGAACTCCTCGGCGAGAGCGTGCGCCATCGGCTCCGTCTGGCCGGGCCCGCATCGGCGGTGCTCCAGGCCGCTGCGGCCCGGCCGGTGCCCGGGTACCGCCTGGTGGCGTGGCGGGGGCCCTGCCCCGACGACCTGGTGGAGTCCTACGCGCGGGCCTGGAGCGTGCTGGAGGAGCGGGTCAACGGCCAGGCCAGGATCCGGCGTCCGTCCGCCGACGACGTACGGGCGCGGGAGGCCGAGGCGGAACGGGCCGGGCATCTGCCGCACGTCGTGGCGGCGCTGCCCGAGCACGGCACCGCGATCGTCGGGTACGCCACCTTGTTCGTGCGCAACAGCCCGATGGCGGACGCCGGCGAGACGCTGGTGCTGCCGCAGCACCGGCGGCGCGGTCTCGCCACGTGGCTGAAGAGCGAGCTGCTGCTCGGGGCCGCCCGGGACAACAGCGGGCTCGCGCTGGTCCAGGTCTTCAACGACACCGCCGACACCGCCGTGGTCGCGCTCAACCGGAAGCTCGGCTTCGAGGCCGACTCGTACTGGTCGACCTACGCGCTCAAGGCCTGAGCGGACAGCACCCCGGATCCGTCCCGATCCCCGAACCCCGATCAAGAGCCGAGCGAGAGGAACCCATGACCACCGTGATCCCTGCCGGGCAGCGCACGCGCAACGCCGAGCTGATCCGCGAGCTGTACGGGACGCTCTACCGCGAGCGCCGCTTCGATGAGGCGGATCGCTTCTTCCACGCCGACCACGTCGAGCACGACCCGGCGGACTGGCGGACGTCGGAGCGCACGTTCCCGGTGCTGCGCGCGGACATCGACCACCTGGTGGCCGGCAACGACCGGGTGATGCTCTTCGCGACCTGGACCGGACGCTCCCGTTCGGGTGCCGAACTCCGGATGCACACAGCCGAGTTGTACCGTCTGGCGGACGGCAGGGTCGCCGAGCACTGGAACGTGGTGGACCGTGACGTGCTCGTCGCGCACGGCGTGGACGGCGGGCCGGACCGGAGCGGTCAGCCGGCCGCCCCCGGGCTGCACGGCCCGCACAGCGACACCGAGCGGGCCAACGCGGAGCTGGTGCTCGGCGCGTACCGCGACGTCTTCAGCGAGCACCGGCTGGACCTGGCCGAGCGCTACTACCACCAGGACTACCGGCACCACAACATGCGTACGGACGCGGTGCCGGACGGGCTCGACGCGTTCAAGGCGTTCTTCGCCGACAACATCGCCGCCTTCCCCGACCTGGTCACCACCGTGGACCACATCGTCGCCGCCGACGACCGGGTGATGGTCTTCGTGACCTGGACCGGCACGCTCACCGGGGCGTGGAGCGGAGGCGGCCCCTCCGGGCTGCCCCTGGAGATGCGTACCTGCGACCAGTTCCGGATCGAGCGCGGGAAGGTCGCGGAGCACTGGGAGGTCGTGGACTACCTGGCCCTGGGACGGGCCGGACTGCCGACCCCGTGAACCTGCGCCCGAGCCTGATCACCCAGAGAGGGACCGTGTGATGACCTCCGCTTCCGACCGTTCCGACAGCGCACCCGTACTGATCGTCGGCGGCAGCCTCGTCGGGCTGTCCACCGCCGTGTTCCTGGCCCGGCACGGGGTCCGGTGCACCCTGGTGGAGCGCCACCCGGGCACGTCCATCCATCCGAGGGCCGTCGGCTACTACCCCCGGACCGGGGAACTGCTGCGCCAGGCAGGGGTCGAGGACGCAGCCGTACGGGAGGCGTCCGGCTTCGCCACGCACCGCACCCGGGCCGGGGTGACCTCGCTGGCCGGTGAGGTGCTGTTCAGCAAGGAGGAGCTGGAGGGCGACGACGACCTGGGCGACCTCACCCCGTCCCGGCTGCTCCTGCTGCCGCAGGACCGGCTGGAGCCGCTGCTGCGGGCCCGGGCGGTGGAGCTCGGCGCCGACCTCCGGTTCGGTACGGAGCTGGTCTCCTTCGCTGAGGACCCGGAGGGGGTCACCGCCGTTCTCGACGACGGCGCGGGTGGCACCCGTACCTTCCGCGGCTCCTACCTGGTGGCCTGCGACGGGCCGCGCAGTACCGTCCGGGAGGCGCTGAAGGTGCCCCGGCAGGGGCGCGGGGTGCTGTCCCGTCATGTGAGCATCGCGTTCGGCGCGGATCTGCGCCCGGTGCTGGGGGACCGCCGCTACAGCGTGGTCCATGTGCAGAACCCCCAGGTCACGGGCATTCTCGTGCATGACGACACCTTGACCGGGGGCACGCTCATCGTCGGGTACCGGCCCGAGGACGGGGAGAGCCTGGAGGACTTCACCGACGACCGCTGTGCCGAGCTGGTGGGGGCCGCGGTGGGAGCGCCGGGGACCGAGGTGACCATCCGTTCGCGCTTCCCCTGGGACATGGCGGAGCAGGTGGCCGAGAGGTTCGTGCACGGGAGGGTGCTGCTGGCCGGGGACGCGGCGCACGTGGTGCCGCCGACCGGGGGCTACGGGGCCAACACCGGAATCGCCGACGCCCACAACCTCGCCTGGAAGCTCGCCCTGGTGGTCGGGGGCGTCGCGGGGGCCGGCCTCGTGGAGACGTACGACGCCGAGCGACGGCCCGTGGCGGTCTACACGGCCGAGCAGGGATCCCTCCAGCTCGCCCTGCGTTCCGGCACCGCGACCCCGGAGCAGCGGGCGGCCGTCGCGGACGCGGTGACGGTGACGTCGGGCCAGGCCTACCGGTCCGCCGCGGTGGTGGCGGAGCCGGGCGGCGCGGACCTGCCGGTGGCCTCCGATCCGCGCGGGCTGCGCGGGGCGCCGGGCACCCGGGCGCCGTACGTGGAGCTCCTGAGGGGCGGTGAGCCCGTGTCCACGCTCGACCTCTTCGGGCGGGACTTCGTCCTGCTGACCGGGGAGAACGGCCGCGAGTGGATCTCGGCGGCCGTCGCCGTCTCCGCCGAGCTGGGCCTGAAACTCACCGCCCGCCGGGTGGTGCCGGGGACGGAGGCCGGGGCGGGCACGCTGGCCGACCCGGACGGCGGCTGGTCCGAGCGCTACGGCGGTCTGCGCCCCGAAGGGGCCGTGCTGGTACGGCCGGACGGAGTCGTCGCGTGGCGCTCGCCGGGCGCGGACCCCGGGGGAGCGGAAACCGCGGTGCTGGGGGCGGTCCTCCGGGGCGTGCTCGGCCGGGGCTGAGATGCCTCGGGCGCATCCGCGGCTCCGGCGGGGGTGCGCGTAGCGCCCGGGGGCGCGTCGCGGGTCGGGCCGGGGCGGCGGGGCGCCGTCCTCGGCCCGGCGTGCTGTTCCCTGCCCGCCCCGGTCAGCGGCGCGGGGAACCTACGCGGAACCGTCGTGCTGCAACTCGCCCACGGAGTCCACGTACTTGATCAGCAGGCGGGCGAACTCGAGCCGCTCCTCCTCCGGCCAGTCCTGAGTGATGCGTTCGAAGGCCGCGCGCTGGTGGCGTCGGAAGCGGGCGAGCGTCTCGTGCCCCTCCGGGGTGAGCTGCAGGATCGTACGGCGGCCGTCGCGCTGCGAGGCCGCACGGATCAGATAACCGGCGGAGATGCAGTCGGAGACCATCCGGCTCGCCACGGAGGGGTCGACGGCCAGCCGCTCGCCCACGACACCGACGGTGATCTCCTGGCCCTCCTGGTCGGGCCCGTCCTGCACGATGTTGAGCACCAGCGTCCTGGTGAAGTCCTTGCGGGACACCTGCTTCTCCACATTCAGCGCCTGCGCACGCCGCAGTCGGGAGAAGGCGGGACCGACAGCGTCGAGCAGATCCGCTGCCCGCGGCGGGGGCTGAGTCGAAGTGTCCATGTCCGCATTCTAAGCGAGTTGATTACGGCAGACGAGCATCTGTATGCTCTCAATCGACTGCATGACATTAAACATATACCTGTCAGCGAACATCTATCGCGGCCCAGCGCGACCATCTGTCGCGAACACCCAAGAGGGGGAACCTCATGTTCCAGTCCGTGCCACCCGAGCACTCCGATCGCGACGTCGAGATCGCCTACGACACCGACGTCGACTTCGACGTGCTGATCGTCGGCGGCGGTCCCGTCGGCATGCTGCTCGCCGCGGAGCTCCGGATCGCCCGCGTCCGGGCGGTGGTGCTCGAGCGGCTGCCCGAGCGCACCCCGCACTCCAAGGCCTTCGGGCTGCACGCCCGCTCCCTGGAGTCCCTCGACCGGCGCGGCCTGCTCAAGAGGTTCCGCGAGGGAGCCCGCTCCTGGAACAACGGCCACTTCGCCGGCCTCGACGAGTGGGTCGACTTCTCCACCCTCGACAGCGCGCACGGCTACGCCCTGCTCTCCGAGCAGACCCGGACCGAACGGCTGCTGGAGGAGCGCGCCGCCGAGTTCGGCGCCGAGATCCGGCGCGGGCACGAGGTCACCGCGATACGCCAGGACGCCGACGGCGTCGAGGCCGAGGTCACCGGCCCCGACGGCACCTACACCCTGCGCGCCGGCTACGCCGTGGGCTGCGACGGCGGCCGCAGCCTGGTCCGGCAGGCGGCCGGCATCGCCTTCCCCGGCACCGGCGGCCGGGTCACCGCCCGGCTCGGCGACGTGATCCTCGCCGACCGTGAGAACGCCCCCATGGGCATGGAGCGCACCGAACGCGGCCTGCTGTTCTGCGTGCCGCTCGACGACACCTACCACCGCGTCTCCACGTTCGACTTCGAGGCCGACCGGGAGCCCGGGGCGGAGCTAACCCTGGACGAGCTGACCGCCAGCCTGCGCGAGATCTGGGGCGACGACCTCGGCGCGCACGCGCCGCGCTGGCTCTCCGTCTTCACCGACTCCGCGTGCCAGGCGGACCGCTACCGCGAGGGCCGGCTGCTGATCGCGGGCGACGCCGCCCACACCCACTTCCCGGTCGGCGGCCAGGGCGTCAACCTCGGTCTCCAGGACGCCTTCAACCTCGGCTGGAAGCTCGCCGCCGCGGTGCACGGCTGGGCTCCCGAGGACCTGCTCGACAGCTACGACCGGGAGCGCCAGGCGCCGGCCCGCAAGGTGCTGGCCAACACCCGCGCGCAGATCGCGCTGATGAACCCGGACCCGTACGTCACCCCGCTGCGTGAGCTGTTCACCGACCTCATGCGCACCGAGCAGGTGAACCGGTACCTCGCCGAGATGCTCAGCGGCGTCACCGTCCGCTACGCGATCGACGGCCCCGAGCACCGGCTGCTCGGCGACTTCGCCCGCGACCTGGAACTGAAGACCGAGGAGGGTGTCCGGCCCCTCCCCAAGTACCTGAAGCGCGGCACCGGTCTGCTGCTCGACCTGACCGGCGACTCGCTGATCGGCCAGGTCCACGAGAAGTGGGCCGCGGGCGTCTCCTGGGCCGGACGGCTCCAGCACGTGAGGGCCGAGTGCGCCGAAGAGCCGCAGCTGGCCGGTCTGCTGGTCCGCCCCGACGGCTATGTCGCCTGGGCCGCCGACCGGGACATGCCGGAGCCGCAGCTGCGGGAATCGCTGACCGCGGCCGTCACCACCTGGTTCGGCACCGTCTGACGAAGGGGCCACAAGGGCCGGAGGGGGCGCCTCCCTCCGGCCGGCGCGGCACCTTCCCCACCCCCCACATCGCTTGTGCACGTGAGAGGAAGCAGTGAGCAATCCCCCCTGGTCGCAGGAGTTACTGGAGAAGAGCGACCTGATCACCCCCATGGCCATCAGAGTGGCCGCCACCCTCGGACTCTCCGACCACATGGCCGCCGGAGCGGTCACGGTCGAGGCACTGGCCCGGGAGGTGAACGTGGACGCGACCGCTCTGGGCCGTCTCCTCGGGCACCTGGTCAACGCCGGGATCTACCGCACCCTCCCCGACGGGGGCTACGAACCGACGGACCTCGGTGTCCTGTTGCGCGACGACGTCCCGCAGTCGGGCCGGGACTGGCTCCGCCTGGACGGCCCGACCGGCCGGGGCGAGGCCGCGGTGTTCCGCCTGCTCGACGCGGTGCGCTCCGGCGGACCCGTCTATTCCGCGCTGTACGGGCAGGAGTTCTGGACGGACGTCGAGTCCGACGGCGCGCTCGCCGAGGCCTTCGCCCGGCGGATGGCGGCGAGCATGCGCTGGGTCGTCCCCGAACTGCTGGCCCAGGGCGACTGGCAGGCCGTCCGCCACGTTGTGGACGTGGGCGGCGGCAGCGGGGACCTGCTCGCGGCCGTGATCGACGCCACCCCGGGCGCGCGGGGCACACTGCTCGACCTGGAGGCTCCCGCGGCGGCGGCCGAGCGGGACTTCGCGGCCGCCGGCCTCCAGGAGCGCTGCCGGGCGGTGGTCGGCAGCTTCTTCGATCCGCTGCCCGCCGACGGCGACGTGTACCTGCTGTCCAACGTCCTGCTCAACTGGCCCGATGCCCGGGCGGTCGAGATTCTCCGGCGCTGCGCCGAGGCCGTGCGTCCGGGCGGCCGGGTCATGGTCCTGGAGGGTCTGCTCGACGTGCAGACCGACCAGACGGATCTGGACCTGCGGATGCTCATCTACCTGGGCGGGCGGATGCGCACCACCGAGCAGCTGCGCGAGCTGGCGGCCGCTGCCGGACTCGCCCTGCGCCGCGTGGTCGACCTGGGGCCGGTGCGCTCGCTCGTCGAACTCACCCGGGCCTGATCCGGCTCGCTTTCCCCCAGCCCCCCGTCGTGCAGGCCGGGCAGGCAGGGCGAGGCCCCGTCGTGCACGCAGGCGAACGACAGAAGACAGAGACAACAGAGAAAGAGGAGTACGTCCATGCGTATCGTCCGACACCACGAGTTCGGTGCCCCCTCGGTGCTGCGGCTCGAAGAGGCCGAAAAGCCCACCCCCGGCCCCGGCCAGGTGCTGATCCGCGCCGAGGCGATCGGGGTCAACTTCGCCGAGTGCCAGCGCCGTCAGGGCATCCCGGTCGGCGGTCCCGCCACGCTTCCCGGCTCGCCCGGCGGTGACGTCGCGGGTGTCGTGGAGCAGCTCGGCGAGGGCGTCGACCAGGTGAAGGTCGGTGACCGGGTGGTCACCGGCGTCGCCGCCGACGGGTACGCCGAGTACGTCGTCACCCAGGCCGACTGGCTGTTCGCCGTCCCCGAGGGGATCGACGCGGGCCAGGCCACCTCGCTGCCCATCCCCGGCCAGACCGCCTACCACGTGATCGTCACGGCGGCGAAGCTCCAGCCCGGCGAGACCGCGCTGATCACCGCCGCCGCGGGCGGCATCGGCCATCTGCTGGTCCAGATGGCCAAGGCGCTCGGCGCGGGCCAGATCATCGCCGCCGCCCGCGGTGCGGAGAAGCTGTCCTTCGCCGCCTCCCTCGGCGCGGACGTCACCGTCGACTACGGCGAGGACGGCTGGGACGAGAAGGTGCGCGCCGCGACCGGCGGCCGGGGCGTGGACGTCGCCCTGGAGACCGTCGGCGGCGACATCCTCACCAAGTCCGTGAACCTCACCGCCCCGTTCGGCCGGACGGTCGTGTACGGCGCGGCCGGGGGCGAGCTGCCGGCCATCGATGTCGCCGACATCTTCGACAACCGCATCGTCATGGGCTTCAGCATGTGGGGCGTGATGGGCGCCAAGCCCGACGCCATGGCCCAGGGCGCCCGGGAGCTGCTGGACATGGTGACCTCCGGCACGGTCCGTCCCGTCGTCCACGCCGAGCTGCCGCTGAAGGACGCCGCGGCCGCGCACGAGCTGATGGAGTCGCGCTCCCAGCTCGGCCGTGTGGTGCTCGTTCCCTGACCCTTCCTCATGCCGTGCATCGAATCACTGATGTGCGGTTGACAAGTGCATGCATGACGACATGTAATTGTTCCACACCATGTAACCCGGATCCCTGGGCGGAGCCGCGCGACGACCTCTGCGGCTCGACTACACCTCCTAGTTGGGAGAACACCATGCGAATCGTCCGCCACTACGAGCACGGCGCCCCCTCGGTGCTGCGTGTCGAAGAGGCGGAGAAGCCGCAGCCCGGACCGGGCGAAGTGCTGATCCGCTCCGAGGCCGTCGGTGTCACGTTCGCCGAGGTCCAGCGCCGCCAGGGCATCCCGATCGGCGGCCACGCCACGCTGCCCGGCGCCCCCGGTGGCGATGTCGCCGGCGTCGTCGAGGCACTCGGCGAGGGCGTCACCACCCTCGGCGTCGGGGACCGTGTCGTCGTCGACGTCGACCACAGTGCCTACGCCGACTACGTGACCGCCGACGCCGCCTGGGCCATCACCATCCCGGACACCATGGACGCGGCCGAGGCCACCCTGCTGCCCAGCCCGGCCCAGACGGCGTACCACGCCATCAAGGAGTCCGGCCAGCTCAGAGCCGGAGAGTCGATCCTGATCGACGCCGCCTCCGGGGGCGTCGGCCACCTCGCCGTGCAGATCGCCAAGGCGATGGGCGCCGGCAAGGTCATCGCCACCGCCAGTACGCAGGCCAAGCTGGACTTCGTGCGTGACCTCGGTGCCGACGTCACCGTCAACTACACCGACGACGACTGGGACGACCAGGTCCGGGCCGCGACCGACGGCCGGGGTGTGGACGTCGTCCTGGAAACCGTCGGCGGCGACATCCTCACCAAGTCCATCGCCCTGACGGCCCAGTTCGGCCGGCTGGTCTTCTACGGCTCGGCCAGTGGCGACATCCAGCCCATCCACCCGCTGATGCTCAGCCGGATGAAGACCGTGGCCGGATTCGCCCTGTACGCCATGCTCTACAACAAGCCCGAGGCCATCGCCGCGGGACAGCGCGACCTGCTCGACATGATCGCCGCCGGCAAGGTGCGCCCGATCGTCCACGAGCGGCTCGGTCTCGACGAGGCCGTCAAGGCGCACGAACTCATGGAGGCCCGGGCCCAGCTCGGCAAGGTCGTCCTCGTCCCCTGACACGGGGCCGGCGGCCCACCGCCTCCTCACCCACGTGGCCGGTCACGACTTCCCCCGTTCGGGACCGGCCACTCGCCGTACGGCACGAGAGCACTCGTGCCGTACGGCGCAGTCCACGGCAATCCCCTGACGGATCCCACACCGCAGCGACGCCGGCCGGCCACGGCCCGCGGGACGGGGATGGCACCCACTCCAGCCCGAAAGGCGAATCACCGTGCCCTCCCGGACCACCGGGGCAGACGGCCCGCTCACGACCGTCGCCGCCCCACCCCAGACCCGGATCAAACCCGTCATCACCGCCTGCCTGCTGGCCGTCTTCCTGGCCATGCTGGACTCGCAGATCGTGGCCACCGCGCTGCCCCGCATCGTCGGGGACCTCGGCGGTCTCGACGTCTTCGCCTGGGTGACGACCGCGTACATCATCGCCGCCAGCGTCACCACGCCCGTCTACGGCAAGCTCGGCGACCTCTTCGGCCGCAAGAAGATCTTCCTGATCGCCGTCGCGGTGTTCCTGGCCGGCTCCGCGCTGAGCGGCGCCGCCCAGTCCATGGACCAGCTCATCCTGTTCCGCACCGTGCAGGGCATCGGCGCCGGCGGACTCTTCGTCTCCGTGCTCGCCATCATCGGCGAGCTGTTCAACCCGCGTGAGGCCGCCAAGTACTTCAACCTCTTCGGTATCGTCTTCGCCCTCGCCGCGCTGGCCGGGCCCGCCGTCGGCGGCGCTCTCACTGACCTGCTGAGCTGGCACTGGGTCTTCCTGATCAACCTGCCCGTCGGCATCGTGATCCTGGTGCTGGTCTCCACCTGCCTGCACCTGCCCCGCGCCGACCGCGTCGCGCGGATCGACTACACCGGCTTCGTCCTGCTCAGCGCCGCCATCGTCGCGCTCACCCTGGCCGCCAGCTGGGGCGGTGTGAAGTACGAATGGCTGGACTGGCGGATCCTCGGGCTCGCCGCGTCAGCGGTGCTGCTCGCCGTGGCGTTCGTCGCCGCCGAGCGCCGGGCCCCCGAACCCGTCATCCCGCTGCACCTCTTCCGCGACTCCACCTTCAGCGTCGCGGTGCTGGTGAGCGTCGCGGCCGGCATCGTCTTCCTCGGCTCGGTCAACTTCCTGGCGATCTACATCCAGGTGGTCACGGGCGCGAGCCCCACCATGTCCGGGGTGGTGCTGCTGCCCATGATGTTCGGCCTGGTCGCCTCCTCCGTCGTCAGCGGCGCGGTGATCACCAAAACGGGGCGCTACAAGTGGTACCCCGTGCTCAGCATGGCCGTCGGCATCGCGGGGGCGCTGCTCCTGGCCACCATGGACACCGGCACCCCCCGTGCCGTGGTCATCGCCTACATGCTGGTCTTCGGCGTCGCCGCCGGACTGAACATGCAGGTCCTCACCATGGCCGCGCAGAACACCGCGCCCCGCGACGACATCGGCGCGGTCCACGCCACCGTGGCCTTCGCCCGGCAGCTGGGCACCACCGTGGGCATCTCCCTGTTCGCCTCGATCTTCTACAACCGGCTCACCGAGGAGATCGCCGACCGGACTCCCCCGGGTGCCCTGCGCGGCATCGACCACGACGCGCTGAGCTCGACCGAGACACTGGACCGGCTCACCGAGCCCGTGCGCAACGCCGTGGAACAGGCGTACGCCGCCGCGCTCACCCCCGTGTTCCTCACCGCCGTACCGGTCCTCGTGCTGGGGTTGCTGGCCGCCCTGACGATGAAGAACCTCCCCCTGCGCGGCGAGCACCAGGGTGAGGACCACCAGGATCACGAGACGGCCGCCGCCGAGGAGAACTGAACGTCCCCACCCACCGGTCGACAGCCGCCGTCCCGCCCGGGACGGCGGCTCTCGTGCGTCGGCCCAGCCTGCCCCGGGCCGCCCTTCAGCGCCCTTCGAGCCCGAATCGACGGCTCGCGACCATCGTCGGCACTGCACAGCCGTACGACGCAGGACGCAGGCCGAAGAACAGGCAGAGGCAGACCAGGAGGCTCGTGTGACAACGACCGAAGACCCGCAGACGGCTCCGGCGGTCGACCCCGGACCACTGATCCGGCTGACCATTGCCGACTGCGCCGCCAAGGTGCTGCACAGCGCCGTCACCCTCGGCGTGTTCGGCGCGCTGGCCGAAAGCCCCGCCGACGCCGCCGAACTGGCACGGCGCACCGGGACACACCACCGGATGGTCCCGGACTTCCTGGACGCGCTGACCGGGCTCGGTCTGCTGGAGCGGACGGCGGACGGCTACCGCAACTCCCCGCTGGCGCAGGCCTATCTGGTGCCGGACTCCTCCTCGTACCTCGGCGGCTTCGTCGAGCTCACCAACGAGACCCTGTACGGCACCTGGGGCCGGCTCACCGAGGCGATGCGCTCCGGCGAGCCGCAGCACCTCGACCCGGACAAGGGCGGCTTCGTCGGGGACCGGCACAAGGACCCCGCCAAGATGAAGCGCTTCCTGGCGGGACTCGACGCGTACAGCGACCGGATGGGCGCCGAACTCGCCCGGCGCCTCGACTGGGACCGCCACTCCTCCTTCGTCGACCTCGGCGGCGCCCGCGGCAACCTCGCGGCCGTCCTGGTACGGGAGCACCCGCACCTGAAGGCGACCTGCTTCGACCTGGAGCGGACCCGGCCGCTGTTCACCGAGCACATCGAGGCCCTGGGCCTGACCGGCCGGGTCGCCTTCGCCGGCGGCGACTTCTTCACCGACCCGATCCCGCCGGCCGACGTCGTGGTCCTCGGCCACATCCTGCACGGCTTCGACACCGCCCGGCGGCGCGAGCTGCTCGGCCGGGTCTTCGAGGCGGTGCGGCCCGGCGGCACGGTCCTCGTCTACGACCGGATGATCGACGACGACCGCAGCGACCCGGAGCGGCTGCTCAGCAGCCTGCACATGCGGCTGGTCAGCCCCGACGGCTCCGAGTACCGGATCGCGGACTGCCGGTCCTGGCTGCGCGGGGCCGGCTTCACCGACGGCGACGTCCAGCCCCTGCTCGGCACCCACACCCTGGTCACCGCCCACAAGGAGGCAGCATGACGTCGCACCGGACCCCCGTTCTCATCGTCGGGGGCGGACTGACCGGACTCTCCGCGGCCGTCTTCCTCGCCCACCACGGCGTCACGGCCACCCTGGTGGAACGCCACCCGGACACCTCCACCCACCCCAAGGCCCGTGCCATCAACCCGCGGACGATGGAGCTGTACCGCGCGGTCGGCATGGAGGAGCGGGTACGAGCCGGGCGTTCCCCCATCTCCGGCAACACCGACCTGGTGCACGTCGAGAGCCTCGCCGGCAAGGAACGCGTGCGGATGCCCAGTGCCTCACCGGAGGACATCGGCCGGATCAGCCCCACCCAGTGGACGCTGATCGACCAGAACCAGCTGGAGCCGATCCTGCGGGCACGGGCCGTGGAGGCCGGGGCGGACGTCCGCTTCTCCACCCGGGTCGACGCGATCGAGGAGTACGAGGAGGACGGGGGCGGGGTGCTGGTCCACACCACCGACCTGTCCACCGGGGAGAGTTCACAGATCCACGCGCAGTACGTGATCGCGGCGGACGGCAGCCGCAGCCCGCTGCGCGAGATGCTGGACATCGGGGCGCACGGCCGCGGCACCATCACCAACCTCGTCAGCTTCTTCTTCGAGGCCGACCTGACCGAGGCGCTGCGCGGCCGCCGGATCATCGCCGCGTACGTCAACAACCCCGAGGTGCGCGGCACGATCATCCCCATCGACAACGACCGCCGCTGGGTCATCAACGTCTCCTTCTTCCCCGAACAGGGCCAGCGCGCCGAGGACTTCACCGAGGAACGGTGCACCTCCCTGGTGCGCGCCGCGGTCGGGGTGCCCGACCTGCCGCTGAAGATCGAGTCGGTGGACATGCCCGCGTGGGACATCTCCGCGCGCGTGGCGGACACGTTCGCGACCCGCCGGGTGTTCGTCGCCGGGGACGCCGCCCACGTGATGCCGCCCACCGGGGCGTTCGGTGCCAGCACCGGCATCCAGGACGCGTACAACCTGGCCTGGAAGCTGGCACTGGTGCTGTCCGGCACGGCCGGCCCCGGGCTTCTGCGGAGTTACGACGCCGAGCGGCGGCCGGTGGCCGAGGAGACCGTCCGGCAGGCGATGCTGCGGTTCGCGGTGCGGGAGGGCAAGCAGTACCAGGAGGTCGCCGCGGAACTGGTCGACGAGACGACCATGACGTTCGGGTACTGCTACCGCTCCGGGGCCTTCGCCGCGGAGGAGGGGGCGCCCGACGCGATCGTGGAGGACCCCGCGCACCCCTCGGCGCGGCCCGGGGCGCGGGCACCGCATCTGCAACTCGACGGGCCCGAGGGGCCGGTGTCGGTCGTCGATCTGTACGGCGACGGATTCACCCTGCTCGTCGACGAAGCGGCCGGCCGGTGGACCGGGGCGGTGGAGCAGGAGGCCGAGCGGCTGGGCGTCCGGCTGAAGGTCGTACGGATCGGACGGGGGACGCGGCTGTGGGACCAGGACGGGTCCTTCCGGCGGCGGTACGGTCTGCTGGCCGGGGGCGCGGTTCTGGTGCGGCCCGACGGATTCGTGGGGTGGCGTACGACTGCGGGGCGCAGTGGGCCTGTCGACCGGGCGGCGATCGCTGCGCTGCGGGGGGTTTTGGACCGGGTCTAGGCGCGACGGGGGTGCGTATGGGGTCGCCGGGCGGCTGCGGGCCGGTGGGGGCCGGTCGCGCAGTTCCCCGCGCCCCTTGGGACGCGCTTCGCGCGTAAGCGGGGTGGCTGCGGGCCGGTGGGGGCTGGTCGCGCGGTTCCCCGCGCCCCTTGGGACGCGCTTCGCGCGTGAACGGTGGTCGGGTGGCTGCGGGCCGGCGGGGGCCGGTCGCGCAGTTCCCCGCGCCCCTTGGGACGCGCAGCCTCTTGACGCACGCTCCGCGTGCACACGGCGGCCGCGGTGCTCCGAGAAGGAGCACCGCGCCCCCACTGAAACGGCCGCGGTAG
>NZ_JBEOXI010000171.1:0-18150 GCF_040296465.1 Streptomyces sp. NPDC002130 | reverse complement strand
GCGGCACGGGTGGGCGTGGGGGTCCCCCCTGCTCGAGCGAAGCCGAGAGCTTGGGAGAGGCACCTCGTCGCGCCGAGCTGCGCACCCACCCGCCCCCAGCACCAACGCCGAGCACCAGAGCCCCACAGCTCACAACTGCCTGCTGACGACCGCCAGCTCACAACTGCCCGATATCCCACCGAGGCATCTTCGGCGCCCTACGCGCCGGCACCCTCCCGCTCAGCAGAATCAACCGAGCCGCCCGATGCCGCTGCCCCGCATACGGCTCGAGCAGCTCCAGCATCACCGCATCGTCCGCATCCCGCTCCCCGGCCAGCGCCCACCCCACGATCCCGGGCAGATGCAGATCCCCCACCGTCACCTCGTCCGCCGCCCCATGACTGCGCTGCACCGTCTCCGCGGAGGTCCACGGCCCGACCCCCGGCACCAGCTCCAGCCGCGCCCGAGCCGCCCCGGGCTCCATCCCCACGGCCTGCTCCAGCCGCGCGGCGACCCGCACCGCCCGCAGGATCGTCGACGCCCGCTTGTTGTCGACCCCGGCCCGGTGCCACTCCCACGACGGGATCAGCGCCCACGTCCGCGGCTCCGGCATCACGTACATCCGCGCGGGCGCGGGCCCCGGCGCCGGCTCCCCGAACTTCCGCACCAGCAGCCGCCACGCCCGGTACGCCTCATCGGTCGTGACCTTCTGCTCCAGGATCGACGGGATCAGCGACTCCAGCACGAGCCCGCTCCGCGTCAGCCGCAACCCCGGCCGCCGGTGCCGGGCCGACGCCAGCAGCCGGTGCCGCGGCACGAACGCCGACGGATCGTCCGCGGCCCCGAGCAGCTCCGGCAACCCCTCCAGCAGCCACTGGGCCCCGGGCCCCCAGGCCTCCCCGCGCACCCCGCCGCCGTACGCGCACACCCTCAGCGTCCCGGGCCCGGCCGGAGTGAGACTGGTCCGCCACACGGCCCCGTCCGGAGTCGCCCGGAACGTCGGATCGCCGGGCCCGCGCCGCAACGGCCCGAGCACCAGGCCGAGATCAAGCGGCCCGTCCGGCACCCAGGTGCGTACCCGCCCCGGTCCCGTCGCCTGCCGCGGCACACCCGGGGGCACGGCGACATGCCCGCCGCGCATCGTCGTACGCGTGGGTCGCGGCGCGAACCGTCCTGCCATGAATGACGTCCCTGGAATCCGTGAGGAGTAGGAGCGGCCCTACGAGCGTAGGCGCCGCCCGGCACCTGTCACCGCACCTCGATGAAAGCCCCCGCGTCCCGCTCGGGCCGCGGTCGCGGTTCCCCGGCCGGATGCCCGACCGCCACCGCCCCCATCGGGTCCCAGTGGGCCGGCAGGTCCAGCACCTCGCGCACCACGTCCCGGCAGAACATCGTCGACGACACCCAGGCCGAACCCAGCCGCTCCCCGGCCAGCGCGACCAGGAAGTTCTGCACGCCGGCACCGGTGGCGACCACGAACATCTCCCGCTCGGCACCGTCCCTGCGTATGTCGCCGTACGTGTGCGAACCGTCCATGACCAGACAGGGGACGACGAGGTAGGGCGCGTTGCGCAGCACGTCCCCGCGCCGGACCCGCTTGGCGATGGACTCCTCGCTCTTGCCGTCCCGCCGCAGGTCGGCGATCCACGCGTCCCGCATGGCGTCGAGCAGTCGTGTCCGCGACTCCTGCGACTCCAGCAGCACGAACCGCCACGGCGTCGTGTGGTGCGGGGCCGGTGCCGTCACGGCAGCGGCCACGGCCCGCCGTACGGCACCCACGTCGACGGGCTCGTCCGTGAAGGACCGGACCGTGCGCCGCTGGGTCACGGCCTGCCGGACCGCCTCCGAGGTGCCGAGGCGGAACATGTCGTCGCGTGCGCCGCGGACCATGGCCCGCGCTCCTTCGCCGTCGTCGCCCTGCGCGACCAGGTGCGCGAGCCCGCGCACCACCGCGACGGGCAGCCCCGAGGCCTTGCCCTTGACCAGGTCGCCGGCGGCGGCGAGTTCGTCGGCGGTGGCGACGATGGTGGCGCTGAGCGGATTGCCGTACGCGTCCGTGCCGCCGCGCAGATCGTCGAGCACGCGCACTCCGGCGGCGCCGATCGCGACGTCCGTGAGCCCGGAGCGCCAGGGCCGGCCGAACGTGTCGGTCACCACGACCCCGACGTCGACGCCGAGGGCGTCGCGCAGTCCGTCACGGATGGCGCGGGCGGAGGCGTCCGGGTCCTCGGGCAGCAACAGCACCGTCCCTGAGGGGGTGTTGGACGCGTCGACCCCGGCCGCGGCCATGACCAGGCCCTGCCGGTTCTCCACGATCCGCAGGGCGCCGCGCCGGGCCACCACCCGGACCGTCTCCGCGTCGATGGCCGCCTCCCGGTCGGCGGCCCGGACGATCCGGCCCTCCGCCTTGGACACGATCTTCGAGGTGACGAGCAGCACGTCCCCGTCGGCCAGGCCGGGCTCGGCGGCAGCGATCAGCTTCGCCAGGTCGTCCCCGGCCGCGACCTCGGGCATCCCGCCCAGGGCCCACACCCGGTACCCGGCAGCCGGCTCCGTGCCGGTGACGTCGCCGCTCACGCCCCCCGCACCTCCTCGGCCAGCGCCAGCGCCTCCTGGGCCATCCGCGCGGTCGCGTCGGCGTCGCTCATCATCAGCGGCACGGCCCGGCAGCGGATCCCGGCCGCCTCGACCCGCTCCACCGCCCCGGCGTCCACCGAGTCGACGAGCCAGCCGTCGAGCAGGCCCGAGCCGTAGTGCTCGGCCACCGCCGTGGCGGTCGACTCGACGCCCACGGCGGCGAGCACCTTGTCGGCCATGCCCCGCACGGGCGCGTCACCCACGATGGGGGAGAGGCCGACGACCGGCACCCCGGCGTCGGCGATCGCCTCCCGGATGCCGGGCACGGCGAGGATCGTGCCGATCGACACGACCGGGTTGGACGGCGGGAAGAGGATCACGTCCGCCTCGCCGATGGCCTCCAGGACGCCCGGGGCGGGCTTCGCCTGGTCGGCGCCGACCGGCACGACGGCCCGGGCGGGCACCGAGGCGCGCAGCCGCACCCAGTACTCCTGGAAGTGGATCGCCTTGGTCTCGCCGTCGATCTCGACGGCCACGTGGGTCTCGACGCGGTCGTCGGACATGGGGAGGAGCCGCACGCCCGGCTTCCAGCGGTCGCAGAGCGCCTCCGTCACCGCGCTCAGCGGGTATCCGGCGCCGATCATCTGCGTCCGCACGATGTGCGTGGCGAAGTCCCGGTCGCCCAGGCCGAACCACTCGGGCCCGACGCCGTAGGCCGCGAGCTCCTCCTTGAGGTGGAAGGTCTCGTCGGCACGCCCCCAGCCCTGCTCCTCGTTGATGCCGCCGCCGAGCGTGTACATCACCGTGTCGAGGTCCGGGCAGACCTTCAGCCCGAAGAGGTGGATGTCGTCCCCGGTGTTGCCGATGACCGTGATGTCCGCGTCCGGGACGGCCCGCTTCAGACCACGCAGGAACCGGGCACCGCCGATGCCGCCTGCCAGAACCACAATGCGCATGGGAGCCAGTCTTGCAGGCGCCTGCGACAACCCGTCGCCGGCTTCGACAACCCGTCGCCGGCTTCGACAACCGGTCGGCGGCCACGACCATGGGTCAGGCGGTCAGCGCACCCGGCACCGTGCGGGCCTCGCAGTGCGGGGCCGTGTGCATCGGCATCTCGGTGAGGCCCGGGTAGTACACGTGCAGGCTCACCGCCGGCTCCAGCGCCTCGTTCACGACCTCGTGCACGTACCCCGGCGCGAACACGCGCTGCGCGCCCGCACGCAAGGCGCGCGTGCCGCGCTCCGTGCGCTCGGTCAGCGTGCCGTCCAGGACGGTGAGCACGCCGGAGGAGCGGCCGTGGTCGTGCAGCCCGCTGCCCTGCCCCGGCACCCAGGACAGCAGCCACACCTCGTAGCCCGGGCCGGTGCGCAGCCGGTGGTACCAGCGGCTGGCGGCGTCGTAGCGGACGAGGTGCTCCCACTGGGAGCGGTCCTCGGCGAGGGAGCGGGCCAGTCCGACGAACTCGGCGACGGTGGCCGGGTGCTCGCGCGGAGTCTGGAGGAGGTGGGTGACTTCGAGGATGTCACCGGCGATCTGGAGGTCGCTGTCGCTGTTCATGGGGTGCGGGGTTCCTCAGTGAAGAAGGTCAGAGGGAACGGAGCCGAGAGACGGGTGGCTCGGCCTTCAGCTGGAGCAGGTGTGGCTCAACAGCTGGAACAGCGACAGCTACAGCGAGCGCGGGCAGCACCGTGGGACCCGGCGGTGCGGGTCGAGGTGAGTGCCAAGTTCGCGATCATGCCCACAAGGACACCGGTTCACACCTTCACTGTCAACTCGACACCCGGTATGTGGGACGTGGTTCACCTCATCCGGTCGATCGCTCAGATGAAAGGTTTGTTCATGCCCCGCCCGGGACACATGGCGTCCAACCGGGCGCACAAACCCCGTTGCGTACTCGTGATCCGACTGTGATCCGTTTCGCTTCGACGTGCGTGTCGGAACGAGATCGAACTCCTGGGCGTCCTTGACCGTAGAGGGCTGCGGGGGGTCCGGCGGAAGGTGTGAGCCCTCGCGGGCTCTGTCTGTGTGTCAGCTTTTATGGTGATTTGAACACTTTCCGCATGGGCTTGGTTCCGCAGAGTGAATAAGGGGCTCAATAGCAGATCTCGGCTTGACTCGCCCGGAGCAGCACACTTGTAATTTCACTCGTGTCGTTCAGCCGGAATCGGTAACGGCTAGATCACGGGGACGCGAAGACAGACGAGGGGCGCACATGACCGAGACGGTGCAGCAACTGCTGGTCGACGACGCGGACGAGGAGCTCGGCTGGCAGGAGCGCGCGCTGTGCGCCCAGACCGACCCCGAGTCCTTCTTCCCCGAGAAGGGCGGCTCGACCAGGGAGGCCAAGAAGGTCTGCCTCGCCTGTGAGGTCCGCTCCGAGTGCCTCGAGTACGCCCTCGCCAACGACGAGAGATTCGGCATCTGGGGCGGCCTGTCCGAGCGGGAGCGCCGCCGACTGAAGAAGGCGGCCGTCTGACCCCTCACCCCTCAGCGTGAACGGCCCGTCGCCCGTGGGTTATCCACAGGCGGCGGGCCGTCCGGTGTGCAGCCGATAGTGTGGTCGCTCGTCCGAGACGCCCCGCCGCCCCCACCGGGCGCAGGCGTCCACCGCAGTCCACCGAACCGGGGCCCGTACCTCGATGTCCGTGCACAGCCACCCGGCAGCTCCTCACGACGCCGCTGCCGCACCTGAGTTCCCGCGCCATGTGGTGACCGCGGTCCTCGTCTCCCACGACGGCGCCCGCTGGCTGCCCGACGCGCTCGCCGGGCTCCTCGGCCAGGAGCGACCCGTCCAGTACGCGGTGGGGGCCGACACCGGCAGCTCGGACGCCTCCGCGCAGCTGGTCACCGACGCGCTCGGCGCCGACCGGGTGCTGCACCTCGCCCGCCGCACCGGCTTCGGCCAGGCCGTCGAGGAGTGCGGCCGCACCGCCCCGCTCCTCACCCCGGACGAGCTGCCGTACCTGAAGCGCCCCAGCGGCTGGGACCCGGTCACGCGCTCCTGGCGCGACGACGCCTACGACCTGCCCGAGCTCCCGCACGGCGAGCCGGTGCAGTGGCTGTGGCTGCTGCACGACGACTGCGCCCCGGACCCGGACGCCCTGGCCCAGCTGCTGCGGGTCGTGGACAACGAGTACGAGCTGGGCCGCGAGGACGTGGCCGTCGTGGGCCCCAAGCTCCGCGGCTGGTACGACCGGCGGCAGCTGCTGGAGGTCGGCGTCTCCATCGCCAACTCCGGCCGCCGCTGGACCGGACTGGACCGCCGCGAGCAGGACCAGGGCCAGCACGACCACGTCCGTCCCGTGCTGTCGGTGTCCACCGCCGGCATGCTCGTCCGCCGCGACGTCTTCGAGCAGCTCGGCGGATTCGACCGCCACCTGCCCCTCATGCGCGACGACGTCGACCTGTGCTGGCGCGCGACCGCGGCCGGCTACCGCGTCCTGGTCGCTCCCGAGGCGGTCGTCCGCCACGCCGAGGCGTCCAGCCGCGAGCGCCGCACGGTCGACTGCGTGGGCCGCACCGCGGCCTCCCCGCACAAGGTCGACAAGGCCGGCGCCGTCTACACCCTGCTCGTCAACTCGCGTACGGCCGTGCTCCCCTGGGTGATCCTGCGGATCGTGCTCGGCACCCTGCTGCGCACCGTGGCCTACCTCGTCGGCAAGGTCCCCGGGCAGGCCGTCGACGAGATCCGCGGCCTGATGGGCACACTGCTCCGGCCCGAGCGGATCCTCGCCGGGCGGCGCGGCAGAGGCGCACCCCGGATCGACAAGGGGGAGCTGCGGGCGCTGTTCCCGCCGCCCGGCGCGACCGTCCGCGTCACCGTCGAACAGGTCGCGGGCAGCCTCGTCGGCCGCTCCGACCCGGAGGCCGCGGCCGGCGCCGGACGACACGGCAGCGCCGTCGAGTCGGGCCCCGGCGGCGACGACGCCGACTTCCTGGAGATCGAGCAGTTCGCCCGGCTCAAGCGCATCGCGCGCAAGCCCGGCCCGGTGCTCTTCCTCGTACTGCTGCTCGTCTCCCTGGTCGCCTGCCGCCAGCTCCTCGGCGGTGGCGCGCTCGCGGGCGGCGCCCTGCTTCCCGCCCCGGCCGACTCCGCGGAGCTGTGGGCGCGCTACCTCGACGCCTGGCACCCGGTGGGCGCCGGCGGCACCTCGGCCGCACCCCCGTACGTCGCGCTCGTGGCGATGCTGGCGTCCCTGCTGTTCGGCTCGACCGGCCTCGCCGTCACGGTCCTGCTCGTCGGCTCGGTGCCCTTGGCCGGCGTCGCCGCCTACTTCGCCTCCCGCCCGCTCGTCGAGTCCCGGCTGCTGCGCGCCTGGGCGGCCGTCGTCTACGCCTTCCTGCCCGCCGCCACCGGCGCCCTCGCCGGCGGCCGCATCGGCACCGCCGTCCTGGCCGCGCTGCTGCCGCTCATCGCCCGCGCGGGCATCGCGGCCGGCGGCCTGGCCAACTCCACCGGGGCGCGCGGCAGCTGGCGCGCCACCTGGGCGTACGCGCTGCTGCTGACCATCACCACCGCCTTCACGCCGATCGTGTGGCCCATCGCGCTGCTCCTCGGCATCGGGCTGCTCGTGCTGCGCCGCAGCGACATCACGGCCTACGGGCTGCGGTTCCTCGCCCAGCTCGGCACACCCCTGCTGCTCCTCGCCCCCTGGTCGCTGACCCTGCTCCCGTTCGGCTTCCTCAAGGAAGCGGGCCTCGCCTACGGCCCCTCGGCCGCGTCCCCCCTCGACCTGCTCGGCGCCAGCCCGGGCGGCCCGGGCACCGTCAGTGGACTCATGCTCATCGGCATCGTGCTGGCCGCCCTCGCCGCCCTGCTGCGCTCGGAACGCCAGTCGGGCATCCGGACGGCCTGGGCGGTCGCCCTGACCGGCTTCGTCTTCGCGGTCCTGTCCAACAGCTCCACCTGGGCCGGACCGGCGACCCTCGTCTACGGCATCGCCCTCCTGGCGGCCGCCGCGCTGGGCGCCGACGGGGCACGCGCGCGGGTCGCCGAGCAGAGCTTCGGCTGGCGCCAGCCGGTCGCCGTGCTGATCGCCTTCGCCTCGGCCGCGGGCCCCCTGCTCATCGCCGCCGGCTGGATGATCCGCGGCGCCGACAACCCCCTGGAGCGACGCGACCCGACCCAGGTCCCGGCGTTCGTCGCCGAGGAGAGCGGCACCCGCGACCAGGCCCGCACCCTCGTCCTCGACAGCGACTCCGGCGCCCACGTCGGCTACATGCTGGTCCGCGGCTCCGGCGCCCGCCTCGGCGACGGCGAGATCGCCGCGGCCGACGGCGAGAACGGCAGACTCGACAAGGTCGTCGCCAACCTGGTCGCGGGCTCCGGCGCCGACCAGGCCGACCAGCTCGGCGGCTTCGCCGTGCGCTACGTCCTGGTCCACCAGGGCGCGCCCCGCGAGGTCACCCGCGTCCTGGACGCCACCCCCGGCCTGACCCGGCTCAGTCAGCAGAGCGGCGGCGCGCTGTGGCGCGTCAACCGCGAAGTCGCGCGCGCCACCATCGTCCCCGCCTCCGGCACCGGCACCCCGCAGCCCGTCGCCGCCGGGCCCGTCGACGTCCACACCACGATCCCGGCCGGCGCCGGCGGACGCGTGCTGCGCCTCGCCGACTCCGCCTCGGACGGCTGGACCGCCACGCTCGACGGCAAGCCGCTGACCCCCACCACGGTCGACGGCTGGGCCCAGGGCTTCCGGCTCCCCGCCACCGGCGGCACGCTGGACGTCACCTACGACGACCCGTTCGGGCACACGGCCTGGCTGTGGGCCCAGGGCCTCCTCGCGGTCGTCCTCGTGGTGCTCGCCCTGCCCGGCCGGCGTCGCGACATCGACGACGACCTCCCCGAGGAGCCGGCGGCCCCGGCCGAGGCCGTCGCCGGCGAGGGCCGCCGGGCCCGCCGTCTGCGTGCCCAGGCGGAGGCCGAGTCCGAAGAGGCGGCCGTCCCCGAGGAGTTCGAGCCCCCGCAGCCCCAGCAGCCGCCGGCGGCAGTGCCCCAGCAGCAGAACTACGGCCAGTGGGACAACGCCGGCTACCAGGGCGGCGCGTACCCGGGCTATGGCGACCAGTACCAGAACGCCCCGTACCCGGCGGACGCCTACGGGCAGCACTACCAGGCGGACCCGTACCAGGGCGGCCAGTACGACCCGTACGCCTACGACGGCCAGGGCCAGAACCCGTCCTACGACCAGCAGGGCTACGACCAGGCCTACGACCAGGGCCAGGGCTACGGCACGCCGTACGACCCGGCGCAGCAGCGCCACCCCCACGGCACGGGCAGCGAGCGTCCCGACGGGAGCCAGCAGTGAACCGCACCACCCTGTCCCTGATCGCCGGCACGACCGCGCTCGCCGCCGTCACCGGCTTCGCCGCGCTGTCCGCCCCGGACGACGCCCCGGGCCCCGGCACCGCCAAGGCGGCCGCCCAACTGCCCGTGGAGCGCACGAGCCTGCTGTGCCCGGCGCCCAGCACGTCCGACCTCGCCGAGACGTCCTACACCTCCTTCACGCCCGTCACGAAGGGCACTGGGAGCGGCGGCAAGGCCGAACTCCGGGCGGCCACCGAGGAGTCCGCGGAAGCCTCCCCCGACGACAAGGGCGCGGGCACCGGAAAAGACGACGGCAAGGGCGACGGGAAGTCCGGCAAGGACAAGCCCGCCGAGCCCGTGCTGACGCCCAAGGAGCCCGGCAAGCCGGTCACCGGCGAGAGCTCCGGCGGCGACGCGCCCGCGCTCGTCGGGACCGCGGACGGCAGATTCGCGCCCGGCTGGACCGTCCAGGAGACCACCGAGGTCGCCGCGGGCACCGGGCGCGGCCTGCAGGGCGTCAACTGCACGGCCCCGGACACCGACTTCTGGTTTCCCGGCGCCAGCACGCAAGCCGACCGCACGGACTACGTCCACCTGACGAACCCGGACGACTCGGCCGCCGTGGTCGACATCGAGCTCTACGGCAAGGACGGCGCCCTGAAGTCCACGGTGGGGGAGGGCATCACGGTCCCGCCGCACGCCGCCGAGCCGGTCCTGGTGTCCACCCTCACCGACGAGCGGCAGACCGACCTCACCGTGCACGTCAACGTCCGCAGCGGACGCGTCGGCGCCTCCGTGCAGGCCCTGGACGACAAGCTCGGGGGCGACTGGCTGCCCGCGTCCACGGACCCGTCGGGCAGCCTGGTCCTGCCCGGCATCCCCAAGGACGCCACCTCCGTGCGCCTGGTCGCCTTCACCCCCGGCGACGCCGACGCGGACCTCAAGGTGCGCCTCGCCTCCCCCTCCGGGCTGATCACCCCGGCCGGACACGAGACCGTGCACGTCAAGGGCGGTATGACGACCGCCGCCGACCTGGGCGACGTCACCCGCGGCGAGGCGGGCTCCCTGGTGCTGACCCCGACGGACCGGTCCGTGCCGGTCGTGGCGGCCCTGCGGGTCGTGCGCGGCAAGGGCGACAAGCAGGAGACGGCGTTCATCCCGGCCTCCCGCCCCGTCGGCACGCGCGCGACGTCCGCGGACAACAGCGGCAAGGACAGCACCCTGTCCCTGACCGCCCCTCGCGCCGCCGCCACGGTCAAGGTCACCGCCTCGGCCGGCAGCGAGGGCGGCACACCGGTGTCGAAGACGTACACGATCAAGGCCGGCACGACCCAGGACATCGAGCCCCCGGTCCCCGGCGGCCTGAAGGGCACGTACGCGCTCACGATCGAGCCGGTCTCCGGCGGCCCGGTCTACGGGGCCCGCACCCTGGCGGCGAACGAGGGCGGTGTCCCCGCCTTCACCGTGCAGACACTGCCGGACGACCGGGGGACGGTGGCCGTACCCGAGGCGGACGAGGACCTGTCGGTGCTCCAGAAGTAGGCCGGCCGTCTCAGCCCTGGTCCTCGCCGTACCTCGGATCCACCGTCTCCGGAGTCAGCCCGAGGAGCTCGGCGACCTGCTCGACGACGACCTCGTGCACCAGCGCCGCCCGCTCGTCGCGCCCCTTCGTGCGGATCTCGACCGGCCGCCGGTAGACGACCACGCGCGCGGGGCGTCCTTCGAGCGCGCTGATCGTGCCGCCGAGCGGCACGGCCTCGTCGTTCCACGCCTGGCCGGACCCGTCGAGCCGCGGCACCTCGAGAACGAGGAAGTCGATGTCGGCGAGTTGCGGCCACCGCCGCTCCAGGCGCTCCACGGAGTCCTGCACCAGATCGGCGAACGCCTCCGCGCGGCTCGCGGCGAGCGGCACCTGCGGCGGTGCGATCGGGCCGCGCATGCCCCGTCCGTGACGATCACGACGGCGGGGCCCGGGGGCGGCGGCACGGGGCGTTACGGGCTTGTCCATCACTGGTGAAGGGTAGTCCCCCCGCGCCCCCGCGTCCGGCACCGCACGACGGCACGGACGGCTTCCGGCCGCCGCCGTGCGGCATGTCGTCACATGACCATTCAAGCCAAGGTTGGGCTCAAATCCGTATCCCGTCGAGAGCGGTGCCCTCACGGTATTTGAGGGTTTTGTGATGACTCTTGGTCGCTTGCGCTGTCGATCGACACCTCGGGCGTCGATGTCCTGGCAGGTCAGAAAGGTGCACCCGAAAGGGTGTGTGCGGCGTTTCACAGCACGACACGGGGGAGTGCCCTGGTGGAGAGTCGTCGCGGCCCGCTCAAGAGTGCGGTACCGTCCAACGTCGTGAGCCCTGTACGTCGCTGTTCGCGCACCGCCTGCGGCCGTCCCGCCGTCGCGACGCTGACGTACGTCTACGCCGACTCGACCGCGGTCCTCGGCCCGCTCGCCACCTACGCCGAGCCCCACTGCTACGACCTGTGCGCCGAACACTCCGAGCGCCTCACCGCCCCGCGCGGCTGGGAGGTCGTCCGGCTCCTCGACGGTTCGGCCCCGGCCCGCCCCAGCGGCGACGACCTGGAAGCGCTTGCCAACGCCGTGCGCGAGGCGGCCCGTCCGCAGGAGCGGGCGGCCGAGGCCGGCGGCGCAGGCCGCGGCGCCGACCCGAGGGAGGTCGCGCGGCGCGGCCACCTGCGGGTCCTGCGATCGCCCGACAACTGACCCCACCCTGGTCCGGCCTCACCGTCACCGGCTCGGACACCTCCGCGGCGCCCTCTTCGCCGGCCTCCAGGTGACCGCCGCCCGCGAGTCCGCACTCCCGCCCGGACTGCCGGCCGCCGCCAACGGCTCCGGCGGCGTCCTCGGCAAGACGAACCTCCTCGCAGAACCCACCGGCCCTGGACCGGACGCTGCCCTGACCTGAGGTTACGGCTGGGAGTCCTCTTGGCGTCCGCCCGGCGCGCTGTCGGTGGGCGAGGGTAGTTTGTGCGGACCGACAGTACTTTTTCAGGAAGGTTGGCCGTGGCTGCTGATCTGTCGCAGGTCGTGAAGGCGTACGACGTACGCGGGGTCGTCCCCGACCAGTGGGACGAGTCCTTGGCCGAGCTCTTCGGGGCGGCCTTCGTGCGGGTCACCGGCGCGAGCGCCATCACGACCGGGCACGACATGCGGCCCTCCTCCCCGGGCCTGTCGCGGGCCTTCGCGCGCGGCGCGGCAGCCCTGGGCGCCGACGTGACGGAGATCGGCCTCTGCTCGACGGACCAGCTGTACTACGCCTCGGGCGCGCTGAACCTGCCGGGCGCCATGTTCACCGCCTCCCACAACCCGGCCCAGTACAACGGCATCAAGATGTGCCGCTCGGGCGCCGCCCCGGTCGGCCAGGACACCGGCCTGTCGGAGATCCGCGAACTCGTCGAGGGCTGGAGCGAGTCGGGCGCCCCGCAGCCGGCCGCGAAGGCGGGCACCATCAGTGCCCGCGACACGCTGTCGGACTACGCGGCCCACCTGCGCTCCCTGGTCGACCTGACGTCCATCCGCCCCCTGAAGGTCGTCGTCGACGCGGGCAACGGCATGGGCGGGCACACCGTCCCCGAGGTCTTCGCCGGCCTGCCCCTGACCCTGGTGCCGATGTACTTCGAGCTCGACGGCACCTTCCCCAACCACGAGGCCAACCCCCTCGACCCTGCCAACCTCGTCGACCTGCAGAAGCGTGTCCGCGAGGAGGGCGCCGACCTGGGCCTCGCCTTCGACGGCGACGCCGACCGCTGCTTCGTCGTGGACGAGCGCGGCGAGCCGGTCTCCCCGTCGGCGATCACCGCCCTGGTCGCCTCCCGCGAACTGGCCCGGCACGGCGGCAAGGGCACGGTCATCCACAACCTGATCACGTCCTGGTCGGTGCCCGAGGTCGTCCAGGAGAACGGCGGCAGCCCGGTCCGCACGCGCGTGGGCCACTCCTTCATCAAGGCCGAGATGGCCCGCACCGGCGCGATCTTCGGCGGCGAGCACTCCGCGCACTACTACTTCCGCGACTTCTGGAACGCCGACACGGGCATGCTGGCCGCCCTGCACGTCCTGGCGGCCCTGGGCGGCCAGGACGGCCCCCTGTCCTCCCTCGTGGCCCAGTACGACCGCTACGCCGGCTCCGGGGAGATCAACTCCACGGTCGCCGACCAGCAGGCCAGCCTCGACGCCATCCGCTCCGCGTACGGCAGCCGCGAGGGCATCACCCTCGACGAGCTCGACGGCCTCACCGTCTCCTGCGCCGACTGGTGGTTCAACGTCCGCCCGTCCAACACCGAGCCGCTGCTGCGCCTGAACGCGGAGGCGAGGGACGCCGACACGATGGCCCGAGTGCGGGACGAGGTGCTGGGGATCATCAGGGGCTGAGGCCCTGCCCCCACCGGCGGTAACCTGACCAGGCACGACCCCGAGCGCCCGCACCCTTGGAGGAACCTCTATGCCCCTCGAATCCGGCCTCCTCGAGATCCTCGCCTGCCCGGCCTGTCACTCCTCCCTCACGGAGCAGGACGCCGAGCTGATCTGCACCGACGCCGGCTGCGGCCTGGCCTACCCCGTCCGCGACGGCATCCCCGTCCTGCTCGTCGACGAGGCCCGCCGCCCCGCGTGACCGCCGGGTGCCCGCGCACCCGAGCGACACCCCGGTGCACATGACCCCCGGCCCAGCGGGCACGATCCAGGACACCCTCACAACGGACCCCGGCGATGGGAAGCTGCCGCCCATGCTCGACGAATCGCTGCTCGACTCTCCGGAGGGCCTCGCCGAGGCCGATCACCGCGGGCTGCTCCGCGGCGCCGCAGAAGCCGGCGCCCGCGTGCGCACCGCCGCCCGCCACGCCGCAGAGGCCGGCGTGGGCGACCTCAAGCCGGACGGCCGCCCCCGCGCGGTCCTCATCGCCGGCCCGGGTGCCGCCGCCACCCACGCCGCCGACCTCATCGGCACGCTCGCCGGCGCCGGCAGCCCGGTCACCCGCCTCGCCCCCACCGGCGTCGCCCCGGCCGCGGGAGCCCTGCGGTGGGAACTGCCAGGCTGGGTCGGCTCCGTGGACCTCCTGCTGATCACCACCCCGGACGGCACCGAACCCGGACTCTCGCTGCTCGCCGAGCAGGCGTATCGCAGGGGCTGCACCGTCGTCGCCGTGGCCCCCGCCCGCACCCCGCTCGCCGAAGCCGTCGCCGGCGCGCACGGCCTGTTCGTCCCCATGGCGACCGCCCCGTACGACGAGGACGAGCCCTTCGCCGCGTCCGCCCCCGGCGTCCTGTGGGCCCTGCTCACACCGCTGCTGGCGCTCCTGGACCGCACCGGCGTGCTCGCCGCCCCGCCGGACGCCCTCGGCAAGGTCGCCGACCGGCTCGACCGCGTCGCCGAACGCTGCGGCCCGGCCATCGCCACCTACAGCAACGCCGCCAAGACCCTGGCCGCCGAACTCGCCGACGCCCTCCCGATCGTCTGGACCGAGGGCACCTCGGCCGGGCCCGCGGGCCGCCGCTTCGCCGCGGCTCTCGCCGAACTGTCCGGCACCCCCGCCGTCGTCGCCGAACTCCCCGAGGCACTCGCCGCCCACGGCGCCCTGCTCGCCGGCCCCCTGGCCGCCAGCGCCGACCCCGACGACTTCTTCCGCGACCGCGTCGAGGAACCACCCGCCCTGCACGCGCGCGTGGTGCTGCTGCGCGACCGCCCCATCGGCGGCCTCACCGCCGCGCCCGGCGCCCGCGACCTCGCCCTCAGCCACGACACACCGATCAGCGAGCTCGAACCGGAGGCCGGCGGCGAACTGGAGACTCTCGCGGAACTGATCGCCATCACGGATTTCGCCGCGGTTTACCTGGCGCTCGCTTCGAGGGCCTGATCTTGCCCGGGACACCCTGACGCGCCCGCACCCCCGCACAGCAGAGAGAACCCCCATGGACCGCCTCGACAACACCATCCGCCCCTACGCCTGGGGCTCCCCGACCGCCATACCGCGGCTGCTCGGCGTCGAACCGACCGGCGAACCGCAGGCGGAGATGTGGATGGGCGCCCACCCGGGCGCACCCTCGCGCACCGGCCGGGGCACGCTCGTCGAGGTCGTCGACGCCGACCCCGAGAAGGAACTCGGCCAGGCCGCCGTCGCCAGGTTCGGCCCCCGGCTGCCCTTCCTCCTCAAGATCCTCGCCGCGGGTGCCCCGCTCTCCCTCCAGGTCCACCCCGACCTCGCCCAGGCGCAGGAGGGCTACGCGGACGAGGAGCGGCGGGGCATCCCCATGGACGCCCCGCACCGCAACTACAAGGACGCCAACCACAAGCCCGAGCTGATCTGCGCCCTCACCGAGTTCGACGGCCTGTGCGGCTTCCGCGCCCCCCTGGCGGCGGCGGCCCTCCTCGACGACCTCGGAGTCGACTCCCTCAAGCCCTACGTCGACCTGCTCCACGCCCACCCCGAGGACGCCGCCCTGCGCGAGGTCCTCACGGCGATACTCACCGCCGACCCCGACGAGATGTCCCGCACGGTCGCGGAGGCCGCGACCGCCTGCACCCGCCTCGGCGGCGCCTACGCCCCCTACGCCGACATCGCCCACCACTACCCGGGCGACCCCGGCGTCCTCGCCGCGATGCTGCTGAACCACGTCCGGCTCCAGCCCGGCGAGGCCCTCTACCTCGGCGCCGGAATCCCGCACGCCTACCTGAACGGCCTCGGCGTGGAGATCATGGCCAACTCCGACAACGTCCTGCGCTGCGGCCTCACCCCCAAGCACGTCGACGTCCCCGAGCTCCTGCGCATCGTCCGCTTCCTCCCCAGCGACCCCGGCGTCCTGCGCCCCGAGGCCTCCCCGGACGGCGAGGAGGTCTACGAGACCCCCATCGACGAGTTCCGCCTCTCCCGCTACGTCCTCCCCGAGGCGGGCGCCGCCCACGACCTCACCCGCCCGACCCCGCAGATCCTGCTCTGCACCGCCGGCACCGTCCGGGCCGGCGAGCACGACCTCACCCCCGGCGAGTCCGTCTTCGTCCCCGCCGGCGAAAAGGCCGAAGTGTCCGGAACGGGAACGCTTTTCCGGGCCACCGTCGTCGCCTGACCGTTTCGAAGACCCCGTGCTGGTGACCTGACTCACCGCTGTCGCGGAGGGCTGCAACAATGGCCCACCGTCAAGCACGGGCAAAGCCACGGGCGCGCACCAACACGGTCGCCCGGGCCCTGGAACGGCGTACGAAGGGACAACGCGAACATATGAGCGCGTCAGGCGGCACCAAAGCGATCGTGGCGGCACTGGCCGCGAACCTCGCGATCGCGGTAGCGAAGTTCGTGGCGTTCATCTTCAGTAACTCGTCGTCGATGCTCGCCGAGTCCGTCCACTCGCTCGCCGACTCCGGCAACCAGGCGCTGCTCCTGCTCGGCGGCAAGAAGGCGAAGCGCGAGGCGACCCCGCAACACCCCTTCGGCTACGGCCGCGAGCGCTACATCTACGCCTTCCTCGTCTCCATCGTCCTCTTCTCGGTCGGCGGCATGTTCGCCCTCTACGAGGGCTACGAGAAGATCAAGCACCCGCACGAGCTGACGCACTGGTACTGGCCGGTCGGCGTCCTCGTCTTCGCGATCATCGCCGAGTCCTTCTCCTTCCGCACGGCCATCAAGGAGTCCAACACCCTGCGCGGCCGCCGCTCCTGGAAGGACTTCGTCCGCCACGCCAAGGCCCCCGAGCTCCCGGTCGTCCTCCTGGAGGACCTCGGTGCCCTCGTCGGCCTGATCCTCGCGCTCGGCGGCGTGGGTCTCGCACTGCTCACCGGCGACAGCGTCTGGGACGGCATCGGCACCCTCTGCATCGGTGTCCTGCTGATCCTGATCGCCCTGGTCCTCGCTGCCGAGACCAAGTCGCTGCTGCTCGGCGAGTCCGCCGGCGCCGAGGAGACCCAGAAGATCGAGGCCGCCCTAGTCGACGGCGACACGGTCACCCGCATCATCCACATGCGCACGCTCCACCTCGGCCCCGAGGAACTCCTCGTCGCCGCCAAGATCGCCGTCCAGCACGACGACACGGCCACCGAGATCGCCGCCGCCATCGACGCCGCCGAGGCCCGCATCCGCGACGCCGTCCCGATCGCCCGCGTGATCTACCTGGAGCCGGACATCTACAGCGAGAAGGAAGCGGCCAAGGGCCCCGACCCCGAGGCCTCCCCGGGCGGCCCCGCCACCCACCCCACCGAGCACTGACCCTTCCTCTCCGGCCCACGGGGCCCGCCGAACCACTCGGCGGGCCCCGTCCGGTTTCCCGGCCCCGCCACCCGCCCGTCCTCCGGTCCGTCACATGATCGGCCCGATGTGTTCGCCCGCGGACTGGGGATCGCACCCGCGCCCGGTGTAGCTTGGGACGGAGCCAGACGTCGCTGCTGATGGCGGTCGGGCGGTCCCGAAGCGGACCGGCCGAGGGAGAGAGGGCCTCCGACGGACTGCGCTGCGCGCACGCGGGCATGCCTGTGTCCTCTTTCGGGCACCCTGTGTCCGCCGCCGCGCAGACCAGCCGTACCCACCCTCGACCCACACCCCGAGGAGCAGCTCGCAATGACGACTGTCGAGAACCGACAGGACTTCAAGGTCGCCGACCTCTCCCTGGCCGAGTTCGGCCGCAAGGAGATCACCCTCGCCGAGCACGAGATGCCGGGCCTGATGGCGATCCGCAAGGAGTACGCCGAGGCGCAGCCCCTGGCGGGCGCTCGTGTCACCGGTTCCCTGCACATGACGGTGCAGACCGCTGTGCTCATCGAGACGCTGGTCGCCCTGGGCGCGCAGGTCCGCTGGGCTTCCTGCAACATCTTCTCCACGCAGGACCACGCGGCCGCGGCCATCGCGGTCGGCCCGAACGGCACGCCCGACAACCCGCAGGGCGTCCCGGTCTTCGCCTGGAAGGGCGAGACGCTCGAGGAGTACTGGTGGTGCACGGAACAGGCGCTGACCTGGCCGGACAGCCCCACCGGCGGTCCGAACATGATCCTGGACGACGGTGGTGACGCCACCTTGCTGGTCCACAAGGGCGTGGAGTACGAGAAGGACGGCAAGGTCCCCTCGCCCGACACGGCCGAGTCCGACGAGCACCGCGTCATCCTGGAGCTGCTGACCCGCACCCTGGGTGAGGACCCGCAGAAGTGGACCCAGCTGTCCTCTGAGATCCGCGGTGTGACCGAGGAGACCACGACCGGTGTCCACCGCCTGTACGAGATGCAGCGCGACGGTGTGCTGCTGTTCCCGGCGATCAACGTCAACGACGCCGTCACCAAGTCGAAGTTCGACAACAA
>NZ_JBEOXI010000170.1:0-18249 GCF_040296465.1 Streptomyces sp. NPDC002130 | reverse complement strand
GAGCAGTTGCGGGCCTACGAGCAGGGCCGCGGCCAGGGCTGAGCCCCGGATTGGGCCGAGAGCGAAAGGTCCAGTATCCTGGCTCTTCGGTCGCGCGTACGTCCGCGATCAACGCTGCCCGGGAACACCGAAGGGCAGCGTCCCCCCGAGCACAGCAGACCGAAAGTTGGAATGGCCCTGAACGCCCGCCTCGACCACCGCAACCCCCTCGTGTTCGACACACACGAGCTGGGCCGGCGGCCTGGTGCGCTGCAGCGCCTGACCCGCTCGGTCGACGCTCCCAAGGACCTCGGTATCAAGGGAGTCATCGGAGTGCCGGAAGGCGCCCCGGTGGAGCTCGAACTCCGCCTGGAGTCGGTCATGGAAGGGGTGCTCGTCACAGGCACCGCCCGTGCCGCGGCCGAGGGGGAGTGCGTAAGGTGTCTGGAGCCGCTCGAGCAGGAGCTCGAAGCGGAGTTCCAGGAGATGTTCTCGTACCCTGACGCCGATGACCGGGGCCGCGTGATCGCGGAACCGGGCGACGACGCCGAGGACGACGAGGACAGGCTCTTCCTCGAGGACGGCTTGTTCGACCTCGAGCCCGTGCTGCGTGATGCGGTGGTGCTCGCACTGCCGATGCAGCCGGTGTGCCGGGAAGACTGCCCCGGGCTGTGCGCCGAGTGCGGCGCGCGGCTGGCGGACGACCCGGACCACCACCACGACGCCGTCGACATCCGTTGGGCGGCATTGCAGGGACTCGCCGGCACCATGAAGGACGGCGAGAAGGACGAGATGAGCGGCGCTGACGCGGAAGCGGGCGTCGACGAGAAGCAGGAGAAGTAGCCGTGGCTGTTCCGAAGCGGAAGATGTCGCGCAGCAACACGCGCCACCGCCGGTCGCAGTGGAAGGCTGCGGTCCCCACCCTGGTTGCGTGCGAGCGCTGCCACGAGCCCAAGCAGCAGCACATCGCGTGCCCGTCGTGCGGCACCTACAACAAGCGCCAGGTCCTCGAGGTCTGAGCGGCTGGTGAGAGGCACTGTGTCCACGCCTAAGAACAAGTCCTCCCGTGCGAGCGGGAGCGCTCCGGCGGACAACCAGGCCTCGTCCCACACGCTTCTGGAAGGGCGGCTCGGGTACAAGCTCGAGTCCGCCCTTCTGGTGCGCGCACTGACCCACCGGTCGTACGCATACGAGAACGGCGGTCTGCCGACCAACGAGCGCCTGGAGTTCCTCGGGGACTCCGTCCTCGGCCTCGTGGTCACGGACACGCTGTACCGCACTCACCCCGACCTGCCGGAAGGCCAGCTGGCCAAACTGCGGGCGGCGGTGGTGAACTCGCGTGCGCTCGCCGAGGTGGGCCGTGGGCTCGACCTGGGCTCCTTCATCCGGCTCGGCCGGGGTGAAGAGGGCACGGGCGGCCGGGACAAGGCGTCCATCCTCGCCGACACCCTCGAAGCGGTGATCGGCGCGGTCTACCTGGACCAGGGACTGGACTCGGCGGCGGAGCTCGTGCACCGCCTGTTCGACCCCCTGATCGAGAAGTCCTCGAACCTCGGAGCCGGCCTGGACTGGAAGACCAGTCTCCAGGAGCTCACCGCGACCGAGGGGCTCGGTGTCCCCGAGTACCTGGTCACGGAGACCGGCCCCGACCACGAGAAGACCTTCACTGCTGCCGCCCGCGTCGGAGGCGTCTCGTACGGCACCGGCACCGGCCGCAGCAAGAAGGAGGCGGAGCAGCAGGCCGCCGAGTCCGCATGGCGGTCCATCCGGGCCGCGGCGGACGAGCGCGCCAAGGCGGCCAAGGCCGCCGAGGCGACGCAGACGGCAGCTGCTCAGGCCGCCCACGCGGCCGTCGACGGCTCCGCCGACGGCTGACCGCCGCCGCCCGCACCGGGCGGCAAGCACAGCGCACCCGAGCGCCCGCCCCTGCCCGGGGCGGGCGCTCGCGTCATCCACACGTCTGGGACGGGGGAGCCCATGCCCGAGTTGCCCGAGGTCGAGGTCGTACGGCGCGGTCTCGAGCGGTGGGTCGCCCACCGGACCGTCGCCGAGGCCGAGGTGCTGCACCCGCGCGCGGTACGCCGCCACCTCGCGGGCGCCGACGACTTCGCACACCGTCTGAAGGGCCACCGCATCGGCGTCCCCAGCCGGCGCGGCAAGTACCTGTGGCTGCCCCTGGAGGACACCGACCAGTCGATCCTGGCCCACCTCGGCATGAGCGGCCAGCTCCTGGTCCAGCCGCACAACGCGCCGGACGAGAAGCACCTGCGCATCCGCGTCCGCTTCACCGACACGCTGGACACCGAACTCCGCTTCGTCGACCAGCGCACCTTCGGCGGCCTCTCGCTGCACGACAACACCCCCGACGGCCTGCCGGACGTCATCGCGCACATCGCCTGCGACCCGCTCGATACGCTCTTCGACGACGAGGCCTTCCACCGGGCGCTGCGCCGCAAGCGGTCCACGATCAAGCGGGCGCTGCTCGACCAGTCGCTGATCAGCGGCGTCGGCAACATCTACGCGGACGAGGCCCTGTGGCGCGCCCGCATCCACTACGAGCGCCCGACCGCGACCTTCACCCGCCCCCGCACCCTGATGCTGCTGGGGCATGTACGGGACGTGATGAACGCGGCCCTCGCGGTGGGCGGCACCAGCTTCGACAGCCTGTACGTCAACGTCAACGGCGAGTCGGGCTACTTCGACCGGTCGCTCGACGCGTACGGCCGCGAGGGCCTGCCCTGCCGGCGCTGCGGCACGCCCATGCGGCGCCGGCCCTGGATGAACCGGTCGAGCTACTACTGCCCGAAGTGCCAGCGACCGCCGCGGATCACGCCCTAGCGGAGTCGTACCGCTCGCGCGCGGCCAGGACCTCGTCCATGCTGCCCTCCACGAAATGGATCAGGGCGAGCAGCCGCTGCGCCACCTCGCGCCCCAGGGGCGTCAGTTCGTAGTCCACCCGGGGCGGATTGGTCGGCTGGGCCTCGCGGTGGACCAGGCCGTCACGCTCCAGGGCGTGCAGCGTCTGGGACAGCATCTTCTCGCTGACCCCGTCGACGCGGCGGCGCAGCTCGTTGAAGCGCAGCGACCCCTCGTACAGGGCGCCGAGCGCGAGGCCGCCCCAGCGGCCCGTGACGTGCTCCAGCGTGCCGCGCGACGGGCAGGCCTTGGCGAACACGTTGAACGGGAGGTCTTCGAGGCCCTCCGTGAGCCCCTCGGTGGTGGTCATACGTCCAGCGTACGCCAGCGCAGCGCTAACCAGTAGATTGCACTAACCAATGGTTAGCGCTCTCGGGCGGTCGCAGGCTTTCTCACTGTCCTGGCCGCCGCCCGAGTTCTGCCGGTAGGGCTAGTAGCCGAAGTTCTGTGTCCACCAGGGGCCGCCGGAGCCGAGCTCGACTCCCACGCCCAGCGTCTTGAAGTCGCAGTTCAGTATGTTGGCGCGGTGGCCGGGGCTGTTCATCCAGGCGTCCATCACGGCCGCGGCGTCGGCCTGGCCGCGGGCTATGTTCTCGCCGCCGAGGTTGGATATCCCGGCCTTCTCGGCCCGGTCCCAGGGGGTACGGCCGTCCGGGTCGGTGTGGTCGAAGAAGCCCCGCGCCGCCATGTCCTCGCTGTAGCTCTGGGCCAGGTCCGTGAGAGCGCTGTTGGCGGCGACCGGGCTGCAGCCCACCTTGGCCCGCTCCTCGTTCACGAGGCTGAGCACCTGGGCAGCGGCGGCGGACTCCCCGGACAGGGCGGCGGAGGCGCTGGGCGTCCTCGGTGCCTTCGTGGCCGTACGGGAGGGCGTGGTGTCCGGCTTCTCGCTCGGGGTGGCCGCCGGCTTCTTCTTCTCCGGAGTCTTCTCCTGCGTCTTCTCGGGCTTCTCCGGCGTCTTCGTCGGCGCGGCCGAGGTCTTCGAGGGGGACGGCGACGGTGAGCCGGAACGCTCGGCGTCCCGACTGGTGGACGTCTCGTCCCGGCTGTCGGCACTGCCGGCGGTGCCGCCCTGCTCGATCGGGGTGTTCGTGGGGGTGTCCCCGGCCTGGACCTTGTCGGCCCCGCCGCCCCCGCCGAGCTTGTAGTTGTCGAGACCGGGCACAGCGCCCGTGGCGACCGCGACCGTGCCGAGGGCGACGGCCGCGGAGACGCCGAGCAGCCCGGTGCGCATCGGCCGGGCGGCCTTCTTGCGGCGGCGGTGCGAACCGGCGCGCCGGGCGCCGCCGTCGGGCGTGAAACCGTCGCTCGCGAAGACGGCCGTCTCGCCGTAGCGGTCACCCGTGGCGGACCCCTCGGGCCCCTCGGCGGCGAACAGGTACGCGTCGCTCTTCGCGTAGCTGTCGGCGTACGCCTCCGGGTTCAGATAGGGCGCGATGCCCATCGTCGGGGCGTCGTCCGCGGTGGGGTACAGCGGATCGTGGCCCTCCGCGAAGCCGTCGGCGTGGGTGATTCCCGTGGCGCGGCCCGTGGCGGCGCGGCCGGCGTCGGAGCGTCGGTGGCGTCCCATGTCCTGGCCTTCCTCGTCCTGGCGGTCGACTCGTCCTCGAGATCAACACCAAACTCACTCGATCGTGTGAGTTTCATATGAGATTCGTTGAGGGGGGACGGTACCGCATGGCGCAAGGGGAGGAAGTGCCCGGAGAGAGTTTGGGCGGTTAGGTTGCAGTCATGAGCGAGGATGTGCGACTGGTTGCCTGGGTGCGGGGACGCGTCCAAGGTGTGGGTTTCCGCTGGTTCACGCGGGCCAAGGCATTGGAGATCGGCGGCCTGAGTGGCTTTGCTCTCAATTTGGGCGACGGCCGCGTCCAAGTGGTCGCCGAGGGCGGGCGCGAGGGCTGCGAGGGCCTGCTGGAGTGGCTCCAGGGTGACGACACGCCCGGTCGCGTGGACGGCGTCACCGAGATCTGGGACACACCGCGCGGCGGCTACGACGGCTTCGCCATCCGCTGATCACGTCTGCCGGGCGGCTCACGAGGCGGCCTCCGGGCAGCGTGCCGACAGCCGCCCGGAGAGGAAACTTGCTGGTGATTGCCAGAACCGCTTGCCTTGCCACGCTCCACACGCAAGGATGATCGCCACGCCCCGAGGGCCCCGCAGAAGCCGCAGTACGGCCGTTCCAGGCCGCGCGTGCCCGGGCCGCCCCCCAATACGGGGCGTGATCGTGTTGACCGTCAAACTTTTTGGTGAGACGCTGAAAGCCCCGCGCACCTTAGCTGTTTGGCATGGCTGAACGGCAGTACAACTCCAGGCCCTGCCAAGACCGCGGGTGCGAATCCCTCACGACCCACACCGCAGCGGTCGGTCACGCATTGTGGAGGACCATCCATCATGGCAAAGGCGCTTCTCGGTTACGTCGGCGGCTCCGACCCGCGACTCCTCGCCGAGATGCGACGGCTCCAGCAGCGCGTCCAGGACCTGGAATCCGAGCTCGGACGAATCCAGGCGGAGAACGAGGCGCTCACGGCTGCCGCTTCTCACGACAGGATCATGGAGAGCGTTGACGCACACCAGGCGGAGCCTGCGCTCACCTGATCACTGCACCGCTCCACAACAGCACAGCAGTGGTTGGGCTCGCCCGTCACAACCGCCTGGTTGTCAGAAGTGCAAGGGACGCCCTGTCGGCGTCCCTTCTTTCTTGCCCCCGCATCCTTTCACCGTCTTTAACGTCTGATGTGCCCTGCGCGTTCAGTGGCGAAACCGCGGGTTCATGGAGTGAGACACACCCGGGCGGTAGAGTCCGGCGGCGTGCACCTCAAGGCCCTGACCCTCCGCGGGTTCAAGTCGTTCGCCTCGGCGACCACCCTTCGGTTCGAGCCGGGGATCACGTGCGTCGTCGGACCGAACGGCTCGGGCAAGTCCAACGTCGTCGACGCGCTCAGCTGGGTCATGGGCGAGCAGGGCGCCAAGTCGCTGCGCGGCGGCAAGATGGAGGACGTCATCTTCGCCGGCACCACCGGCCGCCCCCCGCTGGGCCGTGCCGAGGTGTCCCTGACCATCGACAACTCCGACGGGGCCCTGCCCATCGAGTACGCCGAGGTCACCATCACGCGGATCATGTTCCGCAACGGCGGCAGCGAATACCAGATCAACGGCGACATCTGCCGCCTCCTCGACATCCAGGACCTCCTCTCCGACTCCGGCATCGGCCGCGAGATGCACGTGATCGTCGGGCAGGGCCAGCTCGACTCCGTGCTGCACGCCGATCCCATGGGCCGCCGCGCCTTCATCGAGGAGGCTGCCGGTGTCCTCAAGCACCGCAAGCGCAAGGAGAAGGCGCTGCGTAAGCTGGACGCGATGCAGGCCAACCTCGCGCGCGTGCAGGACCTCACCGACGAGCTCCGGCGCCAGCTCAAGCCGCTCGGCCGCCAGGCCGCCGTCGCCCGCAGGGCCGCCGTCATCCAGGCCGACCTGCGCGACGCCCGCCTGCGCCTCCTGGCCGACGACCTCGTACGGCTCCGGGAGGCCCTCAAGGCCGAGGTCGCCGACGAGGCCGCGCTGAAGGAGCGCAAGGAGTCCGCCGAACAGGAGCTGCGCAAGGCGCTCCAGCGCGAGGCCCTCCTGGAGGACGAGGTCCGGCAGCTCACGCCGCGCCTCCAGCGCGCCCAGCAGACCTGGTACGAGCTCTCCCAGCTCGCCGAGCGCGTGCGCGGCACGATCTCACTGGCCGACGCCCGGGTGAAGAGCGCCACCTCGGCGCCCCCCGAGGAGCGGCGTGGCCGCGACCCCGAGGACATGGAGCGCGAGGCCGCCCGGATCCGTGAGCAGGAGGCCGAGCTGGAGGCGGCACTGGAGGCGGCCGAACGCGCCCTGGAGGACACGGTCGCCCACCGCGCCGAGCTGGAGCGCGCGCTCACCGAGGAGGAACGGCGTCTGAAGGACGCCGCCCGCGCCATCGCCGACCGGCGTGAGGGCCTGGCCCGCCTCAGTGGCCAGGTCAACGCCGCCCGCTCCCGCGCGGCCTCCGCCCAGGCCGAGATCGAACGCCTGGCCGCGGCCCGCGACGAGGCGCAGGAACGTGCCGTCGCCGCCCAGGAGGAGTACGAGGCCCTCAAGGCCGAGGTCGACGGCCTCGACGCCGGCGACGCGGAACTCGCCGAGCAGCACGAGACGGCGAAGCAGCAGCTGGCCGAGGCCGAGGCCGCCCTGACGGCGGCCCGCGAAGAGGCCACGGCGGCGGAGCGGAAACGCGCCGCCACCCAGGCCCGCCACGAGACCCTGGCACTCGGCCTGCGCCGCAAGGACGGCACTGGGATACTGCTCGCCGCGAAGGACCGCCTCTCAGGCCTGCTCGGCCCGGCGGCGGAACTGCTGACGGTGGCCCCGGGCCACGAGGTCGCTCTGGCCGCGGCCTTCGGGGCGGCGGCGGACGCGGTCGCGGTGACCAGCCCGTCGTCGGCCGCGGACGCGATCAGGCTCCTCCGCAAACAGGACGGCGGCAGGGCCGCTCTGGTCCTGGCCGGAGATGCACACCCTGGGGGCGCGGGGAACGGCGCGACCGGCCACAACGACGCCGCAGACGCACGACACACCTACGCCGCAGACCTGGTCCGCGGCCCTTCCGACCTGATGCCGGCCGTGCGCCGGCTGCTCCACGGCATCGTCGTCGTCGGCACCCTCGAAGACGCTGAAGACCTCGTATACAGCCACCCCCGCCTCACCGCGGTCACCGCCGAAGGCGACCTCCTCGGCGCCCACTTCGCCCACGGCGGCTCCGCAGGCGCCCCCAGCCTCCTGGAAGTGCAGGCCTCCGTCGACGAGGCCGCCGCCGAGCTGGAGGGTCTGGCCGTCCGCTGTGAGGAACTCACCGAGGCGCAGACCTCGGCCGTGGCGCGGCGCAAGGAATGTGCCGCCCTGGTCGAGGAGCTGGGGGAGCGGCGCCGGGCCGGCGACCGGGAGAAGTCGGCCGTCGCCCAGCAGCTCGGCCGCCTCGCCGGGCAGGCGCGAGGCGCCGCGGGGGAGGCCGAGCGGTCCGCCGCCGCGGCGGCGCGGGCGCAGGATGCCCTGGACAAGGCGCTGCAGGAGGTCGAGGAACTCGCCGAGCGGCTCGCCGTCGCCGAGGAGATGCCGATCGAGGAGGAGCCCGACACCTCCGCGCGGGACCGGCTCGCCGCCGACGGTGCCAACGCGCGCCAGACCGAGATGGAGGCCCGGCTCCAGGCCCGTACGCACGAGGAACGGGTCAAGGCACTGGCCGGGCGGGCCGACTCCCTGGACCGGGCCGCCCGCGCGGAACGCGAGGCACGCGCGCGTGCCGAGCAGCGGCGGGCCCGGCTGCGGCACGAGGCGGCCGTCGCCCAGGCCGTCGGTGCGGGTGCCCGGCAGCTGCTCGAGCACGTCGAGGTCTCCCTGGCCCGCGCCGACGAGGAGCGCACCGCCGCCGAGGCCGCCAAGGCCCGCCGCGAGCAGGAACTCGCCCGCGCCCGCACCGAGGGGCGTGATCTCAAGGGCGAGCTCGACAAGTTGACGGATTCGGTCCACCGTGGCGAGGTACTCGGCGCCGAGAAGCGGCTGCGCATCGAGCAGCTGGAGACCAAGGCGCTGGAGGAGCTGGGTGTCGAACCGGCCGGACTGGTGGCGGAGTACGGTCCGCACCAGCTCGTGCCGCCCTCGCCCCCCGCCGAAGGCGAGGAGCTGCCGGAGGACCCGGAGCACCCGCGCAACCTGCCCAGGCCGTATCTCCGGGCCGAGCAGGAGAAGCGCCTCAAGGCCGCCGAGCGTGCCTACCAGCAGCTCGGCAAGGTGAACCCGCTCGCCCTGGAGGAGTTCGCGGCGCTGGAGGAACGCCACCAGTTCCTCAGCGAGCAGCTCGAGGACCTGAAGAAGACGCGGGCGGATCTCCTGCAGGTGGTGAAGGAGGTCGACGAGCGCGTCGAGCAGGTCTTCACCGAGGCCTACCGCGACACGGCCCGGGAGTTCGAGGGCGTCTTCGGCCGGCTCTTCCCCGGTGGTGAGGGGCGGCTGATCCTGACCGACCCCGAGAACATGCTCACCACGGGCGTGGACGTCGAGGCGCGTCCGCCGGGCAAGAAGGTCAAGAGGCTGTCGCTGCTCTCGGGCGGGGAGCGCTCGCTGACCGCGGTGGCGATGCTCGTGTCGATCTTCAAGGCCCGGCCCAGCCCGTTCTACGTCATGGACGAGGTCGAGGCCGCCCTCGACGACACCAACCTCCAGCGGCTCATCCGGATCATGCAGGAGCTCCAGGAAGCCTCCCAGCTGATCGTGATCACCCACCAGAAGCGCACCATGGAGGTCGCCGACGCGCTCTACGGCGTCTCCATGCAGGGCGACGGTGTGTCGAAGGTCATCAGCCAGCGCCTCCGTTAAATAGGTGCGCTCTACACCGGTCTCACCTGCGTGAATCTGCGGCTTCAACACTTGAACACATACCCGACACATTCCTGCCTCAGATTCACAGCTCTGGACCTATTGACTTCGAAACTTGAAGACATAGTCTCGGCAACGTTCCTTTTACCTTCAGGTACCTTCAGGTGGCACCTCGAAGGGCTGATCCCCTCCGGCAGCGTTGCCGGTGGCCCGAGGAGTACACGTGACCAGCACAGCGCAGGCACCCAAGTCAGGAGCCAGGACGGCTCACCCCGATCATCTCGGGCACGTCATCTTCATCGCGGCGGCGGCCGCGATGGGCGGTTTCCTGTTCGGCTACGACAGCTCCGTGATCAACGGCGCCGTCGAGGCCATCCGTGACCGCTACGACGTCGGGTCAGCGGCCCTCGCCCAGGTCATCGCCATCGCCCTCATCGGCTGCGCCGTCGGCGCCGCGACCGCCGGCCGCATAGCCGACCGCATCGGCCGCATCCGGTGCATGCAGATCGCCGCGGCCCTCTTCACCGTCAGCGCCGTCGGCTCCGCGCTGCCCTTCGCGCTGTGGGACCTCGCCTTCTGGCGTGTCGTCGGCGGCTTCGCCATCGGCATGGCCTCCGTGATCGGCCCGGCCTACATCGCCGAGGTCGCCCCGCCCGCCTACCGCGGCCGGCTCGGCTCCTTCCAGCAGGCCGCGATCGTCATCGGCATCGCCGTGTCGCAGCTGGTCAACTGGGGTCTGCTGAACGCCGCCGACGGTGACCAGCGCGGCAAGCTGATGGGCCTGGAGGCCTGGCAGGTCATGCTCGGCGTCATGGTCGTCCCGGCCGTCCTCTACGGCCTGCTCTCCTTCGCCATCCCAGAGTCCCCGCGCTTCCTCATCTCCGTCGGCAAGCACGAGCGCGCCCGGGAGATCCTCGCCGAGGTCGAGGGCAAGGACGTCGACCTGAACGCCCGTGTCGCCGAGATCGAGGGCGCCATGAAGAGCGAGCACAAGTCGAGCTTCAAGGACCTGCTCGGCGGCGGCTTCTTCTTCAAGCCGATCGTCTGGATCGGCATCGGGCTGTCGGTCTTCCAGCAGTTCGTCGGCATCAACGTCGCCTTCTACTACTCCGCGACGCTGTGGCAGTCGGTCGGCGTCGACCCCGCGGACTCGTTCTTCTACTCCTTCACCACGTCGATCATCAACATCCTCGGCACCGTCATCGCGATGATCTTCGTCGACCGCATCGGCCGCCGGCCGCTCGCGATCATCGGCTCGGTCGGCATGGTCGTCGGCCTGGCGCTGGAGGCCTGGGCGTTCTCCCACCACCTCGTCGACGGCAAGCTGCCGGCCACGCAGGGCTGGATCGCCCTGATCGCCGCGCACGTCTTCGTCCTCTTCTTCGCCCTGTCCTGGGGTGTGGTGGTCTGGGTCATGCTCGGCGAGATGTTCCCGAACCGGATCCGCGCCGCCGCCCTGGGCGTGGCCGCCGCAGCGCAGTGGATCGCCAACTGGGCCATCACCGCGAGCTTCCCGTCGCTGGCCGACTGGAACCTCTCCCTGACCTACGTGATCTACACCGCGTTCGCCGCGCTCTCGATCCCGTTCGTCCTGAAGTTCGTCAAGGAGACGAAGGGCAAGGCCCTGGAGGAGATGGGCTAGCCCCTCCCGCGACTCGGGGAGAAGGGCCAAGTCCCCGCTGCCCCTCTCCCCGTAACCCGCCACCGCCCCGGTTCGGCCACTGCCCGAGCCGGGGCGGCGGTCTGTCGTCTCACCCGGCCAGCCGGGGCAGCACCCGCTCGCAGAACAGTTGCAGGCTCCGCCACCCCTCCTCCACCGGCATCCCGCCCGCCAGCGGATGCAGGACGTAGGACTCCAGCCCGAGCGCCACGCACGCCTCCGGGGTGAGGATCCGGTACACGCCCTCCGCGCGCAGCTCCTCGACCGTCGCCGCGGCCGACTTCACCGCCGAGCGCATCCCGCCCGGCTGCCAGGAGGCGTATGTCCGGGCCTCGTGCAGGAAGTGCCGCCCGTACTGCGCCCAGGCCCGGTCCGGATCCTCCGCCACGTGCAGCAGGGGCGTCTCGGCGGCGGGCATCATCACCCAGCCCTCGGTGCCGTACTCGACCAGCAGCTCCTTGTAGTACGTCTCCAGCTCCGGCAGATGCGCGCTGGGGAAGAACGGCAGACCGAGCCGGGCGGCGCGGCGGGCCGCTGCCCGGGACGAGCCGCCGACCAGGAGCAGCGGGTGCGGTTCGGTGCAGGGGCGCGGGGTGACACGGACCGTGCGGCCCCGGTAGGAGAAGGGCTCGCCCGTCCAGGCCGCCAGGAGTGTCTCCAGCAGCTCGTCCTGGAGTCTCCCGCGCCGGGCGAAGTCCACCCCGAACTGCTCGTACTCCTCCGGGCGGTACCCGATCCCGGCGACCGTCACCAGCCGCCCGCCGCTCAGCAGGTCCAGCACGGCGATCTCCTCGGCCAGCCGCAGCGGGTCGTGCAACGGGCCGATGATCGCCGAGACGGTGACCGCGATGCGCCGGGTCGCGCCGAAGACGGCCCCCGCGAAGGCGAACGGCGACGGCAGCCAGTTGTTGTCCGCCCCGTGGTGTTCCTCCGTCTGCACGGTGCTCACACCCCGGTCGTCGGCGTACGCGGCCATCTCCAGGGCCGCCCGGTAGCGGGCACCGAGCTCGGCGGGCGTCGCCCCGGGAGCGACGAGATTGAAGCGTGCGACCGTGACGGGCATGGGGGCGTCTCCCTCCGCCGGGCGGGTGTCCGGGGGACGTTAGCTGACGACGCGTCAGACATCCAGGGGTGTGGAGATCCGGCGGCGCCCGGCCCGGCGGGGCGGTGCGAGCGGGGTGTCCCGGGGGCCCATGACTGATACTGGACCCGTTATGGACATCGTCATCCTTGCTGTAGTCATCGCCGTGGTCGTGCTCGGCGCGCTCGGCGGGCTCATCGTCGGCAGCCGGCGCAAGAAGCAGCTGCCCCCGCCCCCGCCCGCAGCGCCCGACATCACCGCCCCACCGGCCGAGCCGCATGTCGGCGACGAGGCCGAGACGCCGCGGGAGGAACCGCGGCGCACCATCGAGGAGGTGGATCTCCCGGACGGCTCGGCTCCGGTCGTAGTCGAGGAGCCGCCCGCCGAAGCTCCCCAGATCGAGATCCCGGAACCCACCGCCGGCCGCCTGGTCCGGCTGCGGACCCGGCTCTCCCGCTCGCAGAACGCCCTCGGCAAGGGGCTGCTCACCCTGCTGTCGCGCGAGCATCTCGACGAGGACACCTGGGAGGAGATCGAGGACACGCTGCTCACCGCCGACGTCGGCGTGCAGCCCACCCAGGAACTGGTCGAGCGGCTGCGCGAGCGGGTGAAGGTGCTCGGCACCCGCACCCCCGTGGAACTGCGCACCCTGCTCCGCGAGGAACTGGTCACGCTGGTCGGCCGCGACATGGACCGCGTGGTCAAGACCGAGCCGGAGGACCGCAAGCCGGGCATCGTCATGGTCGTCGGCGTCAACGGCACCGGCAAGACCACCACCACCGGCAAGCTCGCCCGCGTCCTGGTCGCCGACGGCCAGAGTGTCGTGCTCGGCGCCGCCGACACCTTCCGTGCCGCCGCCGCCGACCAGCTCCAGACCTGGGGCGAGCGGGTCGGCGCCCACACCGTGCGCGGACCGGAGGGCGGCGACCCCGCCTCCGTCGCCTTCGACGCGGTCAAGGAGGGCAAGGAGATGGGTGCGAACGTCGTGCTCATCGACACCGCCGGCCGCCTGCACACCAAGACCGGACTCATGGACGAGCTCGGCAAGGTCAAGCGGGTCGTGGAGAAGCAGGCCCCGGTCGACGAGGTGCTGCTCGTCCTGGACGCCACCACCGGCCAGAACGGCCTGGTGCAGGCCCGGGTCTTCTCCGAGGTCGTCGACATCACCGGCATCGTGCTCACCAAGCTCGACGGCACGGCCAAGGGCGGCATCGTGGTCGCTGTCCAGCGCGAGCTGGGCGTGCCGGTCAAGCTCGTCGGGCTCGGCGAGGGCGCGGACGACCTGGCGCCGTTCGAGCCGGAGGCGTTCGTTGACGCCCTTATCGGGGAGTGAGCTCGGCACCAGCCGCGGCACGACCTGCGAAGAACCGCACCTGCGCGAGAAGCGCCCGCCCCCGAGGTGCAGTCGGGGCCGGGCGCTTCGCTCTGTGTCCTCGCCTGCGCCTACGCCCGTGAGCGGTGCGCCACGTACGCCAGCGTGCCCAGCACCAGGCGGGCCTCCGGCGGCCGGGACGCCGAGTCCAGGGCGGGGGAGCGCAGCCAGCGCACCGGACCCAGGCCGCCGCGGTCGGAGGGCGGCGCCGTGATGTACGCGCCCGGGCCGAGGCCGCGCAGGTCGAGGGAGTCCGGGTCGTCCCAGCCCATGCGGTAGAGCAGGCCGGGGAGATCGGCGGCGGCGCCGGGGGCGACGAAGAAGTGCGCGCGGCCGTCCGGGGTCGCCGCGACCGGGCCGACCGGCAGGCCCATGCGCTCCAGCCGGGCCAGCGCGCGGCAGCCGGCGGGCTCGGCCACCTCGATGACGTCGAACGCCCCGCCGACCGGCAGCATCACCGAGGCGCCGGGGAACTCGGCCCACGTCCGTGTCACGGCGTCCAGCGTGGCCCCGGCCGCGAGCACCGGCGCGAAGCCGAGCGGGTGCGCGCCGGGGGCGGGGCAGTCGCTGCGACCGCAGGAGCAGGCGCCCGCCGAGGCCCGGGCGCCCGGCACCACGTCCCAGCCCCACAGCCCGGTGTACTCGGCCACGGCCGTGCCGTCCGACGTGCGGCGGCGACGTGAGCCGGACCGGATGTCGCGCATGCCACGGTTGATGCCGATCGTGAAGCCCATGCCCCCTCCAACGGGTCCGGCGCCCGGTGGTTACGCAGCGGACGCGGTGCGTGACTCTCTGTTTCCGCCTTCCCGGTGGCGGCCCGCCCACTCGGCGCCCGGATGTGCCCGGGGTGGCGCGTCCGGCGACGCGCGCCCCCAAGTGCATCGCTGCACCCACTCCTGGTTGTGCTGTGTCAAGTGAATCGCGCCCAGGCGTACATGAGTTCATTCGAAGGGGTGGCGAATGGTGGCGTTTCCGTGTGAGCCGTGGCTGGACGGGTGATCGTAGGATTACTTTGTGTGCACGAGCCCTGGGGGCACATGCGCTCGTGGGTATGCCGGAGGCAAGTCGTCATTCCGTTCGAAGGGTGACAAGGGCCGGACGGACGGCCGTACGAACCGGCATGCTGATAGGGCTTGGCGCACTCGGCGACAAGTGGTCTCAGGGATGGGGGCGTTCCAGTGAGCGGCAACGGCGGAAGCGGAACGAACGCTGCGAGCGCGACGCACGCTGACAAGCGCCCCAACGAGCTGCTCACCTCCTGGTTCGTGCGAAGCGGCTGGTCCAAGGGCGAGCTCGCCCGCCAGGTCAACCGCAGGGCACGGCAGTTGGGCGCCAATCACATCTCCACGGACACCTCGCGGGTGCGCCGCTGGCTCGACGGCGAGAACCCCCGCGAGCCGATCCCCAGGATCCTGTCCGAGCTGTTCTCCGAGCGCTTCGGCGTCGTCGTCTCCGTCGAGGACCTGGGCCTGCGCGCCGCGCGCCAGTCACCCTCGGCGACCGGTGTCGACCTGCCCTGGACGGGCCCGCAGACCGTGGCCCTGCTCAGCGAGTTCTCGCGCAGCGACCTGATGCTGGCGCGGCGCGGCTTCCTCGGGAGCTCGCTGGCCCTGTCTGCGGGCCCGGCCCTCATCGAGCCCATGCAGCGCTGGCTCGTCCCCTCGCCGCCGGCCTCGCGCTCCGAGCCCGCGGGAGGCTCCGGGCGCGCCCGCGGCCGGCTCTCCAAGCCGGAGCTGGACCTCCTGGAGTCCACGACGGTGATGTTCCGGCAGTGGGACGCCCAGTGCGGCGGCGGCCTGCGCCGCAAGGCGGTCGTCGGGCAGCTGCACGAGGTGACGGACCTCCTCCAGGAGCCCCAGCCCGAGTCCACCACCCGGCGCCTGTTCAAGGTCGCCGCCGAACTCGCCGAGCTGGCCGGCTGGATGTCGTACGACATCGGGCTCCAGCCGACCGCCCAGAAGTACTTCGTGCTCGCGCTGCACGCCGCCAAGGAGGCCGGTGACCGGCCGCTCGGCTCGTACGTGCTGTCCAGCATGAGCCGTCAGATGATCCACCTCGGCCGGCCCGACGACGCACTGGAGCTGATCCATCTCGCGCAGTACGGCAGCCGGGACTGCGCGAGTCCGCGCACCCAGTCGATGCTGTATGCGATGGAGGCCCGCGCCTACGCCAACATGGGGCAGCCCGGCAAGTGCAAGCGTGCGGTGCGGATGGCCGAGGACACCTTCTCCGAGGCCGACGAGTGGGACGAGCCCGACCCCGACTGGATCCGCTTCTTCTCCGAGGCCGAGCTGCACGGGGAGAACTCCCACTCCTACCGCGACCTGGCCTACGTCGCCGGCCGCAGCCCCACCTACGCCTCGCTGGCCGAGCCCCTGATGAACCGGGCCGTGAAGCTCTTCGCCGAGGACGGCGAGCACCAGCGGTCGTACGCACTGAACCTGATCGGCATGGCCACGGTGCACCTCCTCCAGCGCGAGCCCGAGCGGAGCACGGTCTTCGCCACCGAGGCCATGCAGGTCGCCAAGAAGGTCCGCTCCGAGCGGGTCAACACCCGGATCCGGAAGACGGTCGACACCGCCGCCCGCGAATTCGGCGACCTCGGCGAGGTCGTCGACCTCACCGAGCGGCTCGCGGCGGAACTGCCCGAGACCGCCGAGGCGGTCTGAGGAGCCGCCCGACCTCCTGAACCCCGGCCGCGGCCGGCCCTCCCGAACTGCCCGACTCGGCTCCCCCATGCCAGGTCATCGGAAGGCCGACCGCGGCCGGTCTGTGCGCCCACGGCTGCCTGAAAGCCGAAGGTTGCGCCACGATAACGATCGGCTCGCCCGCAAGTGGGCAGTTCATCGACGCGTAACACAGAACCCGCCTTCGTCACGGCCGCGAAACAACGAGGGGCTTCCACCGAAACCGCGCTGCGCCAATCTCGTGGCGCATAACCGGCCCGCCCCTCATTCCGCTCGAGGCTTCGCCCGCACGGGGCCGTACCAATGACGAGGAGACGCCGATGGCACCAGCCATCACCCTTGCCGCAGAGGCGCCCAAGCTCTCTGCCGCGAACACAGGGTTCATGCTCATCTGTTCCGCCCTGGTGATGCTCATGACCCCGGGTCTGGCCTTCTTCTACGGAGGCATGGTCCGCGTCAAGAGCACCCTGAACATGCTGATGATGAGCTTCATCAGCCTCGGGATCGTCACCATCCTGTGGGTGCTGTACGGCTTCTCCATGGCGTTCGGCACCGACTCCGGCAGCCTCATCGGCTGGAACTCCGACTGGGTCGGCCTCGGCAACATCGGCCTCACCGAGCTGTGGCCCGGCTACACCATCCCGGTGTTCGTGTTCCTGGTCTTCCAGCTGATGTTCGCGATCATCACGCCCGCCCTGATCAGCGGTGCCCTCGCGGACCGCGTGAAGTTCAGCGCGTGGGCGCTGTTCATCGCCCTGTGGGCCACGGTCGTCTACTTCCCGGTCGCGCACTGGGTCTGGGGCACCGGCGGCTGGGCCTTCGAACTGGGCGTCATCGACTTCGCCGGTGGTACGGCGGTGCACATCAACGCGGGCGCCGCGGCGCTCGGCGTGATCCTCGTCATCGGCAAGCGCGTCGGCTTCAAGAGGGACCCGATGCGCCCGCACAGCCTGCCGCTGGTCATGCTCGGCGCCGGTCTGCTGTGGTTCGGCTGGTTCGGCTTCAACGCCGGCTCCTGGCTCGGCAACGACGACGGCGTCGGCGCGCTGATGTTCGTCAACACCCAGATCGCCACCGCCGCCGCCATGCTGGCCTGGCTCATCTACGAGAAGATCCGCCACGGCGCGTTCACCACGCTGGGCGCCGCCTCCGGCGCGGTCGCGGGCCTGGTCGCCATCACCCCGGCCGGTGGCGCGGTCACCCCGCTCGGCGCGATCGCCGTCGGCGCCATCGCCGGTGTGCTGTGCGCCATGGCCGTCGGCCTGAAGTACAAGTTCGGCTACGACGACTCCCTCGACGTCGTCGGCGTCCACCTGGTCGGCGGTGTCCTCGGCTCCCTGCTGATCGGCTTCTTCGCCAGCGGCAAGGGCCAGTCCGAGGTCGAGGGCCTCTTCTACGGCGGCGGCCTGACCCAGTTCTGGAAGCAGTGCGCCGGTGTCTTCGCGGTCCTCGCCTACTCCCTGATCGTCTCCGCGATCCTCGCCTTCATCCTCGACAAGACCATGGGCATGCGGGTCACCGAGGACGACGAGGTGGCCGGCATCGACCAGGCCGAGCACGCCGAGACCGCATACGACTTCAGCGGCGCCGGTGGCGGCGCCGCCAAGACCGCCGCCACGGCCCCGGTCGCCGCGGCCGCGAGCAAGAAGGTGGACGCATGAAGCTCATCACCGCCGTCGTGAAGCCGCACCGGCTCGACGAGATCAAGGAGGCCCTGCAGGCCTTCGGAGTACACGGCCTGACGGTCACCGAGGCCAGCGGCTACGGTCGTCAGCGGGGCCACACCGAGGTCTACCGGGGCGCCGAGTACACCGTCGACCTGGTCCCCAAGATCCGCATCGAGGTCCTGGTCGAGGACGACGACGCCGAGCAGCTGATCGACGTCGTGGTCAAGGCGGCCCGCACCGGCAAGATCGGTGACGGCAAGGTCTGGTCGATCCCGGTCGACACGGCCGTACGGGTCAGGACCGGCGAGCGCGGTCCCGACGCGCTCTGAAGGCCCTTGACGCAGGCAAACAGAACAGGAGTCGCTGGGTGACGGGTACGGACGTGCAGAAGGAAGCAGAGGACTCGGGACCCAGCGGCTACGCGGCGGCCCGGCTGCGTCTCCTCACCGAGGAGGCGCGGTCCGGGCCGCCGCGCCGTGCGGCCCTGGCCGAACTGACCGACG
>NZ_JBEOXI010000169.1:0-18334 GCF_040296465.1 Streptomyces sp. NPDC002130 | reverse complement strand
ACGCCGGTGTACTGGCCGTCGAGGGACTCCTCGAACTCCTCGTACTCGCCCGGGGCCTGCACGGTGCCGCGCACACTCGCGAGCGCGTGCGCCCGCAGGTCGGCCGCCTCGTCGGGCGACGGGTCGCGGCCCTCTGCGGCGCGGAACCCTTCGATCTGCTGGTCGATGACGGTGTTGAGGAAGAACGCCAGGATGGCCGGCGCCGGTCCGTTGATGGTCATGGAGACCGAGGTCGTGGGCGCTATCAGGTCGAAGCCGTCGTAGAGCGCCTTCATGTCCGCCAGCGTGGCCACCGACACCCCGGACGTGCCGACCTTGCCGTAGATGTCGGGGCGTTCGTCCGGGTCCCGGCCGTAGAGCGTGACCGAGTCGAAGGCGGTGGACAGGCGGGTGGCCGGCTGGCCCTCGGAGAGCAGCTTGAAGCGCCGGTTCGTGCGGAACGGATCGCCCTCGCCGGCGAACATCCGCGCCGGGTCCTCACCGTCGCGCTTGAAGGGGAACACCCCCGCTGTGAAGGGGAAGTGGCCGGGCAGATTCTCCCCCCGCCAGAACCTCACCAGCTCCCCGTGTTCGGTGAAGCGGGGCAGGGCGACGCGCGGGACCTTGTTGCCGGACAGGGACTCCCGGGTCAGCTTGGTGCGGATCTCCCTGTCCCGGACCTTCACCACCTGCTCGTCGCCGGAATAGGAGGCGATGACGGCGGGCCAGTTCCCGATCTGCTCCGTGACCTGGTGCGGGAGTTGCTTCCGGGCGTCATCGAGGAGCGACTGCACGTTCGCCGCGTCGGAGCCGGCCTCCACGAGCTCGTCCCTGACCGCCGCCAGGTGCTGCACCCGCCTGGCCGCCTCGGCCAGTCGCGCGGTTTCGGCGTGGTACGTGCGGACCGTGTCGGTGATCTCGGCGAGGTAGCGCACCCGGCCTGCGGGGACCACCTGCCGGATGCCGGAGGAGTGGCGTACCCCGACGGGTGCCAGCGCGCCCTCGGACAGCGGCAGCCCCTTCTCGGCCAGGCCCGCCCTGAGGTGCTGGTAGAGGGCGGTGACACCGTCGTCGTTGAACGTCGCCGCCGACGTGCCGTAGACCGGCATGTCCTCGGGCCGCATGCCGAACGCCTCGCGGTTGCGGACCAGTTGACGGCCCACGTCGCGCAGCGCGTCCTGTGCGCCGCGCCGCTCGAACTTGTTGATCGCCACCACGTCGGCGAAGTCGAGCATGTCGATCTTCTCCAGCTGCGAGGCGGCACCGAACTCCGGTGTCATCACATACAGCGAGCTGTCGACGAACGGCACGATCGCCGCGTCGCCCTGGCCGATGCCCGGCGTCTCCACGATCACCAGGTCGAACCCGGCGGCCTTGACGACGTCGATCACGTCGGACAGGTGCTCGGGCAGCTCGCGACTGCCACGGGTGGCCAGGCTGCGGAAGAAGACCCGGTTCCCGTCGAGGGAGTTCATGCGGATCCGGTCACCGAGCAGTGCCCCGCCGCCGCGGCGGCGGGTCGGGTCGACCGCGATCACGGCGATCCGCAGTTTGTCCTGCTGGTCGACGCGGAAGCGGCGCACCAGTTCGTCGGTGAGCGAGGACTTCCCCGAGCCGCCCGTGCCGGTGATGCCGAGCACCGGCATGACCCGGGCCGCGGCGGCGGCCCGCAGCTGCTCCATGTGATCCGGGGGCAGTTTGCCCAGTTCGGCGCCGGTGATGGCGCGGGCGATCGCGAACCGGTCGCCGGCCAGCACGGCGGCCGTGTCGGCCGGCTTGCCGTCCCAGAGGTCGAAGTCGCAGTCCTTCACCACCGAGTTGACCATCCCGGCCAGGCCCATCCGCTGTCCGTCCTCGGGTGAGAAGATGGTCACCCCGCTGTCGCGCAGCCGGGTGATCTCCTCGGGCACGATGACGCCGCCTCCGCCGCCCACCACACGGATGTGGTCGGCTCCTCGTGCCCGCAGCGACTCGACCAGGTACTCGAAGTACTCCACGTGCCCGCCCTGGTAGGACGAGACGGCGACTCCGTGGGCGTCCTCCTCCAGAGCGGCGTCCACGACCTCCCGCACCGACCGGTTGTGTCCGAGGTGGATCACCTCGGCGCCCTGGGACTGGAAGATGCGCCGCATGATGTTGATCGACGCGTCATGCCCGTCGAACAGAGCCGAAGCCGTGACCAGGCGGACAGGATGCACGGGTCGGTGCAGAGCACTCATGGGGGCCTTCCCGGACAGGGCGGTGGTACTGCTGACGGAAGAGATACTAGGACGTCCTAGTAAATTGCTGGAGGGTGATCGCCGTCACACATGGGTGATCACCGTCACAGATCGAGGACGAGGCGAGGCCCGCACGAGCGGGAGACGCAGATGAGCATGGTGTCACCGGCGGCCCGCTCGTCCTCGGTCAGCAGCGAGTCGCGATGGTCGGGCTCGCCGTCGAGTACGTCGGTCTCGCAGGTGCCGCACGTGCCCTCCCGGCAGGAGAACTCGACCGCGACACCGGCCTCCTCCACGGTTTCGAGAACCGAGCGGTCCGGCGGCACGGTCAGGGTGAGCCCGGATCGGGCGAGCTCCAGCTCGAAGGCCGCGGCCGGTCCGGTCAGGGCCGTCGCTGCCGGGGCGAACCGTTCGACGCCCAGGGTGCCCGGGGGCCAGTCCGCGCACTGCTCCTGCACCGCCCGCAGCAGGGGTTCGGGACCGCAGGCGTGCACCAGCGTGCCCTCCTCGGGTACGCCGAGGTGTGCGGCGAGGTCCAGCAGGCCGAACTCGTCCTGCGGACGGACGAGTACCCGGCCCTCGTACGGGGCGAGGCGGTCCAGGAACGCCATGGAGGTACGGGTGCGGCCGCCGTACAGCAGACGCCAGTCCCACCCCGCGGCGTCCGCGGCCTCGACCATGGGAATGATGGGCGTGATGCCGACGCCGCCGGCGATGAAGAGATGGCGTGCGGCGGGCCGCAGCGGGAAGTTGTTCCGCGGTCCGCGGACCCGCACGGCGGCGCCTTCGCGCAGGTGGTCGTGGACGTACGCGGAGCCGCCGCGGCCCCGCGGCTCACGCAGCACGGCGATCTGCCAGGCCTCGCGGTCGGCCGGGTCTCCGCACAGCGAGTACTGACGGATCAGGTCACCGTCGCCGTCCCCGCTGCCCAGGAGGACGTCGATATGGGCGCCCGGTGTCCACGCGGGGAGCATCCCGCCGTCGGGGCGGCGCAGGGTCAGGGAGACGACACCGTCTGCGGCGAGGGTACGCCTCGCCACGACAAGGGTCGTTCCGGCCGGGGGCAGTGGTTCGTTCATGGTGGTTCGGCTCCGGGGTTCAGTCCTGGGTCGGCACATGCAGCAACAGCGCGTCACCCTGGCCGCCGCCCCCGCACAGGGCCGCCGCTCCGCTGCCGCCTCCGCGCCGCCGCAGTTCCGCCGCGAGGGTGAGCACCAGCCGGGCTCCGGTCATCCCGACCGGGTGCCCGAGCGCGATCGCTCCGCCGTTGACGTTCACCTTGTCGAGAGGGATCTCGAGCTCCCGTATCGACGCCAGGGCCACTCCGGCGAACGCCTCGTTGATCTCGAACAGGTCCAGGTCGGAGGCCTTCAGCCGGCCGTCCCGGGACAGGGCGTCGCGGACCGCGCCGGACGGCTGGACGAGCAGCGAGGGGTCGGGGCCCGCGGCCGTCCCGTAGGCGCCGATCTCGGCGAGCGGTGTCATGCCCTCGAACCGGGCGCGCCGCGCGCTCATCACGATGACGGCCGCGGCGCCGTCGGAGAGCTGTGAGGAGTTGCCGGCGGTGATGGTGCCCGCGGCGGAGAAGGCGGGCTTCAGGCGCCCCAGGCTCTCGGCGGTGCTTCCCGGCCGTACGCCCTCGTCGGTGTCCACCACCGTCTCGCCCCGGCGTCCCGCCACGGTGACGGGGGCGATCTCCTCGGAGAAGGCACCCGACTCCTGGGCGCGGGCGGCCCGTTGATGCGACAGCGCGCTGTACTCGTCCTGTTCCTCCCGCGTCAGGGCGAACGGCCGCTGGTAGCGCTCGGTGGCCGCGCCCATGGAGACGCCGTCGAAGGCGCAGACGAGGGCGTCGCGGTCCAAGGCGTCCTCCGCCCCGGCCGACCCGTGCCTCCAGCCGGTGCGGGCCCCGCGCAGCAGATGCGGGGCGTCCGACATGGACTCCATGCCACCGGCGACGACCACCTCGTGGCGGCCGGAGGTGATCATGAGGTCGGCCAGGGCGATGGCGTGCAGGCCGGACAGGCAGAGCTTGTTGACGGTGCTCGCGGGGACGGAGAACGGAATGCCGGCGCCGATCGCGGCCTGCCGTGCCGAGTTGGGGCCGGCCCCGGCCTGCACGACATGACCCATGACGACGGCTTCCACAGCGGCCGGGTCCAGACGGACGGCGGCCAGGGCCGCGCCGATGGCGTGGGCGCCGAGGTCGACGGCGGACACGGTGCTCAGGGCACCCGCCAGCCTGCCGATGGGCGTCCTTGCTCCGGCGACGATGACGGATCCGGGCATGGCCGGGACCTCCTGGGGAGTGGGACGGGGTCAGGCGACCGCGTCGACGGCACGTTCGGCGACCATGTGGGCCGTCTCGTTCACCGAGTGCACAACGACCCGGCCGCCGGGCATGCGCCGCACCCGGCTGACGGACGTGTAGTCGGGGTGGAACCAGAACATCGTGGGCAGGCCGAGCACCGTCGCCAGATAGGTGTTGGTGATGCCGCCGTGGCACACGACCGCGACCCGCCCGCCGGGATGGGCGTCGAAGATGGTGTCCATGGCCCGCCCGGCACGGGCCCGGAAGGCGTGCCGGTCCAGCTCCGGCACGAAGTCCTCGTAGCGTCCCTCGGCGAGTGCCGCGGCCCGGGGATCGTCCGTGCCGATCTGCTCCGGCGGCGTGTAGGGCTGGGACACGTCGGTGTCCCACTCGCGCAGGTCGTCGAGGACGGTGGCGGTCATGCCGGTGAGCCGTTCCAGAGGGGCCACGGTCTCGCGGGCACGCCGGTACGGGCTTACGTACAGGGCGTCGACGTCCTCGTGCACGAGCCAGGCGGCGAGGCGCTCGGCCTGAGCGGCGCCCTCCGGTGACAGCTCCGGGTCGAACACGCCCGCCAGGGGGAGGCCGTGCCGGATGAGGAGGAGTTCGGTCATGGGTGGTCCTTGGTGTGGTGAGCCCGGCTCAGCCGGCGATGGTCCGTTCGGAGCGCCAGTACGGGCGGCGCATCGCGCGCTTGTCGAGCTTGCCCATGGCGTTGCGCGGGAGTTCGGTGACGTACTCGTACGACTTGGGGCACTTGGGCGCGGCGAGGCGCTCGCGGCAGAACCGGTCCAGCTCATCGGCCGGGGGCTCGTCCGCCGCCACCACGACCAGCGCATGCAGTGACTCGCCGAAGTCCTGGTCGGGCACGCCGATGACGGCGACCTCGGCGACCGCCGGGTGCAGGCGCAGGACCGCCTCGCTCTCGGCCGGGTACAGGTTCACGCCGCCCGAGACCACCACGTCCGCGGCCCGGTCGGTGATGAAGATGTAGCCGTCCGCGTCGACGTAGCCGATGTCGCCGAGCGTGAAGACGCCGGGGGAGAGGTAGGCGGACCTGGTCTTGTCCGGGTCCGCGTGGTAGCGGACGCCCTGCTCCTCCGGTGCCCGGAAGGCCAGCAGTCCCTGCTCGCCGGGCGGCAGTCGCCGGCCGTCGTCATCGGTGACCAGGACCTCGAAGGGGGGCCGGGCCCGCCCGACCGAGCCCGGGTGCGCCAGCCACTCGGTGCTGCTGATGCGGGCCACGGTCCCCGCTTCGCTGGCACCGTACGACTCGGTCAGCACCGGACCGAACCACTCGATCATGGCGCGCTTCACGTCCGGCGGGCACGCGGAGCCGGTGTGGGAGACCTGCCGCAGGCTGGAGACGTCGTACCGGGCGCGGATCTCCTCCGGGAGGGCGAGCAGTCGCTGGAAGTGGGTGGGCACCATCACCGTCGAGGAGACCCGCCATCTCTGCACCCGGCTGAGGAACGTCTCCGCGTCGTATCTGCCGAGCACCACCACCGGCTGACCGGCCGCCAGGTGCCGCAGCGAGGTCAGCGGCGCGTTGTGCTGGAGCGGGCCGCACACCAGGTGCGGTCCCGGCGGGAATCCGGGCCGGGCGGACATCGCGGCGAGGTAGGCGGCGCTGTCGGCGACCGGGCCGCTCACCCACCGCACCTCGGCGCCCCGCGCCCGTCCGGTGGTCCCCGAGGTGTAGACGAGGGGAGGCCGGGCGGGCCGGTCCGTCGCGGCGGTGCACCCGGCGGGTGCGGCCGCCAGCCACAGGTCCCAGTCGAAGGCGTGCCCCATCGCCGGGGTTCCGTGCGTCACCAGCGGCAGGCCCAGTTCCCGGGCCGCGTCCAGGGCGGCACCCGCCCCGGCGGGACCGGCGATGATCGCGGTCACGCCCGCGTCGATGACCTGGTCGACGACTTCGCCCGACGTGAGGTTCCGGGACGTGGCCACGGTCCCGACCCCGGCCCGCAGACCGGCCAGATGGGCCACCAGCGTCGGGATGGCGTTGTCGCCGAGGACGGCGACCCGGTCGCCGGGGCCGGGCGCGAGCTCCAGCAGCCGTGCCGCCGCCCGCGCCACCTGGTCGGCGAGACCGGACCAGGACAGCACGCCCAGGTCGTCCGCCAGTGCGGGCTCGTCGGGTGTCTCCTGGGCGCGACGGTCGAGTGGCAGCAGCGACATGGCTCCTCCGGCGGCTCCTGGGGCCTCTCCCGATGCGAGGGGAGAGGAGATGCTGGGACTGTAGCGTTTATCAAGAAAGTACGGAACACTCTCATCCCATGCGGAGTCATTCCCGCATGTTTCAGTGGTCGGCCAGATGCCCATCGCATCCCCGTTACTGAATCTCCCGTCTGGTAAGTGCACGAGGAGGAGCCATGTCCCAGCCCGGCCCGGACGCATGGCGCACGCAGGTACGGCAGTGGCTGGCCACCGTGCTCGAACCGGCGCGGGCGCCGGAGTCCGCCGGAGAGGCCGCCGATCTCGCCGTGTTCCACAACCTCCCCGAGGACGAGGAACGCCTGCTGCTGGAACGCTGCCGCGCCTACCAGCGGGCCCGCTTCGACGCCGGTTACCAGGCGCTGACCCTCCCCGCGGACAAGGGCGGCGCGGGCCTGACCGCCGCCCACGTGGCCGCCTTCGCCGAGGAGGAGTCCGCCTTCGAGGTGCCGCCCGCCACCGAGCTGATCAGCGTCACCGTGCGCCTGGTCGCCATGGCCGTCTCCCTGTTCGGGACGGCCGAGCAACTCCACTACCACGCACGCGCGTTCCTGCGCACCGACCTGCTGGCCTGTCAGCTCTTCAGCGAGCCCGGTGCCGGGTCCGACCTCGCCGCCCTGCGCACCCGCGCCCGGCAGGCCGACGGGGGCGAGTGGGTGATCGACGGTCAGAAGGTGTGGACCTCGGGCGCCCAGTTCGCCGACTACGGGCTGCTGCTCGCCCGCACCGACCCGGACGTCGTCAAACAGGCCGGCATCACCGCCTTCCTGGTCCCGATGGACGCCCCGGGCGTGGAGGTGCGCCCCATCCGGCAGATGAGCGGCGGCGCCTCCTTCAACGAGGTGTTCCTCAGCGGCGTACGCGTCCCGGACCGGCTCCGGGTCGGGCGGCCGGGCCAGGGCTGGGAGGTCGCCACCACCACCCTCGCCTTCGAGCGCACCGCCTCCGGCAGCGGCAGCCGCCGCAAGGGCGGCGCCTTCCCGGACGTTCTCGCGCTCGCCCGCTCCCTCGGCCGCACCTCGGACCCGCTGGTCCGCCAGCGTCTCGCCGACCTGTACGTACGGGCCGCCCTGCGCGCGGCCACCGTGGACCGCGTCGCCAGGACGAGCGCCGCCGGCGGCCGGCCCGGTCCCGAGGCGTCACTGACCAAGCTCATGGCCTCCGACCTGCTCACCCGCACGGGACAGGTCGCCGCCGAGCTCATGGGGGCGCGCATCAGCGCCGACACCGGGGAACCGGGCACCTTCGCCTGGACGCAGCACCTGCTCGGCGCCCCGGGCTACCGGCTGGCCGGAGGCACCGACCAGATCCAGCGCAACCTGATCGGCGAACGGGTGCTGAAGCTGCCGCCGGAGCCTCGGGCGGACCGGGCCCCGTTCTCGCAGCTCCCCGGCAACTGAGCCACCGGGACGGTTTCGGCAATAACAAAGGAGTGACATCCATGGAACTGGGACTGACAGGCGCGAAGGCGCTGGTGACCGGCGCGAGCCGGGGCATCGGCCGGGCGATCGCCGCGACACTCGCGGCCGAGGGCTGCGCACTGGCCCTGTGCGCCCGGGGCGAGGAAGGACTGGCCAAGGCCGCCGCCGAACTGCGCGGCGAGGGGGCCACGGTGTTCGCGGAGCCGGTCGACGTCACCGACCCGGCCGCGCTCGCGGGATTCGTGGAGCGGGCGGCCGGTGAACTCGGCGGCCTGGACCTGCTGGTGTCCAACGTGTCGGTGGGCAACGTGAAGGGCCCCGAGTCGTGGGAGGCCAGCCTGCGCGGAGACCTGATCCCGTTCGCGGGACTCGTCGAGGCGGCCCTGCCCCACCTGGAGGCCTCCGGCCGGGCCGCCGTCGTGGCCATCGGCACCACCAACGCCTCCGACACCGCGCGCCCGGCCGGAGCGAACTCCTACTCCGCGCTCAAGGCGGCCGTCGTCCAGCACGCCTCGGCCCTCGCGCACTCCCTCGCGCCGAAGGGCATCCGCGTCAACACCGTCTCACCCGGACCGATCGACTTCCCCGGCGGCGCCTGGGAGACCATCCGCACCAGCCGGCCGGAGGTGTACGAGGAGGTCCTCGCCAAGCTGCCGATCGGCCGCTACGGCACCGCCGAGGACGTGGCAGCGGCGGTGGCGTTCCTGCTCGGGCGGACCGGCTCCTTCTGCGTCGGGGTCAACCTCGTGGTGGACGGCGGGCTGCTCACCCGCGTCCAGTACTGAGCCGTGGCGGGCCCGGCCGGCCGCCTGGACGCCGTACTGGTCTGCGGCGGACGCTGGCACGACTTCGACCACGCGCGGCTGCGGCTGCTGGAGTTGCTCGGTGAGCATCCCCGAGTGCGCACCACGGTGTACCAGGACTACGACTGCGTGGCCGACCTGGACAAGGCCGACCTGCTGGTCACCTACACCTGCGACGTGCGGCCCGGCCCGGCGCACCAGGCCGCGCTGGCACGGTTCGTCGAGCGGGGCGGGCGCTGGCTCGCCCTGCACGGCACCAACGCCGTGATCGAGCCCCCGGCGGGCAGCGGCCCGCGGGTGTTCACGACCCCGCGGCTCCTCGGGGAACTGGCCCGGGTGCTCGGCAGTCAGTTCCTGGCCCACCCGCCGATCGAGCCGTACGAGGTGCTGGTGACCCGGCCCGGCCATCCGCTGGTCGCCGGGATCGGAACGTTCACGGTCACCGACGAGCTGTACGTGTGCGAGCTGCACGGCGAGCTGGAAGTGCTGCTGCACGCCGAGTACACCGGGCCGTGCCGAGGTTTCGCCGAGGGCGACACGGCGGCCCTCGACGACGCGCCCCGACCGGTGCTGTACCTCAAGCGGCACGGCCTCGGCGAGGTCTGCTACTTCACCCTCGGCCACTGCCGGGGCCGCTACGACATGCAGGACCTCGGCGTGGACGACACCGGGCGCGTGGATGAGGGGCCCTGGCGGACACCGGAGTTCCTGACGGTGCTCCGGCGCTGTGTGGAGCGAGTGGTCGGTGTGCGCGGCCCGGCGCAGGAACAGGCCGGCACCTGAGCGGAGCTCGGGCGCCGGCCCCTCCCCAGGGGTCGCTGCTCAGGCGTGCGGCAGCACCACCGCACGGCCGTTGATCTCCCCCGCGTGCAGACGCTCGTACGCCTCGGGCGCCTGTTCCAGCGTGAAGATCTCGACGTGCGAGGACACGTGACCCTGCCGCGCCAGTTCGAGGACCTCCATGAGCTCCGTCCGGCTGCCCCAGTAGGGGAAGGAGGCCGACACCTCGAACGGCAGACCGCCCCCGAAGCCGACGGCCAGCGTGCCCCCGCCGAGGCCGACGACGGTGACATCGCCCGCCACCGCCACCGAAGCGGCGGCCACCGCCAGGGTCGTCTCGGCACCGACGAAGTCCAGGACGACATCCGCGCCCGTACCGCCGGTGAGTTCCCGGATCCGTGCCGCCGCCTCGCCGTCGGAGAGCAGCGTCTCGTGCGCGCCCACCTCGGCCGCCAGCTCCAGCTTCTCCTTGCCCACGTCAAGGGCGACGACCCGGGCCGGGGACAGCGCGCGCAGCAGCTGCACGGCGAGGTGCCCCAGGCCGCCGACGCCGATCACCACCGCCGTGCTGCCGGGCAGCAGCTTCGGCAGCGATCTGCGGATCGCGTGATACGGGGTCAGCCCCGCGTCCGTGAGGGGCGCCGCCTGAAGGGGGTCGAGTCCGTTCAGCGGCACCAGATGCCGGGGCGAGTCCACCAGCACGTACTCCGCCAGGGCACCGGGTGAGCCCAGCCCCGGCGGCAGGATGCCGAGCCCGGAGGCGTGCGGACAGCAGTTCTCCTTGCCCTCGGCGCACTGGTGACAGCCCCCGCAGCCCCACGGGCCGTACACCGCCACCGCCTCGCCCTCCGACACGCCGGTGGCACCGGCCCCCAGCGCCGCGACCGTGCCGACGCCCTCGTGACCGAGTGTCATCGGCAACGCGTAGGGAAACTGCTCCTCCGGCCAGCCCATCACGGCCAGATCGGAGTGGCAGAGCCCCGCCGCCGTCACCTTCACCAGCACCTGGCCCGGGCCGGGTTCGGGTTTCGGGACGTCCACGACCTCGGGGGCGTGCCCCACCCGCCGGTACTGAAGTGCCTTCATGATCAGATCTCCTTGCTGGTGGCCGGCTCCGGCAGGGTTTTCGCCCGGCGGCGCAGCGCGGCGGGCAGGGCGATCCGGTCACCCGTGAGCACCAGCGCCACGATGAGGACCGAACCGGTGAACAGGCTCGCGGCCCACTGCGCGCTGGTGGCGAGCCCGAGTCCGGTGATGCCGGTGCCGAGCAGGAGGACTGCGAGGACCGTCCCCCAGGCGTTGAAACGGCCCGCGCGCAGCTGGGTCGCCCCGACGAAGGCGGCGGCGTAGGCCGACAGCAGGTACGGGGTGCCCGCGGTCGGCGATCCGGAGCCGACCGAGGCCGTGAAGACGACGCCGGCGAAACCGGACAGCAGCGCGGAGGCGACCAGGGTCAGAAAGCGCAGCCGGTCGGTGCGCACCCCTTGCAGCCGGGCCGCGTCGGCGTTGAATCCGGTCGCGTACAACCGGCGTCCGGTGGCGGTGTGTTCCAGCAGGAACCAGATGGCGAGGGCGGCGAGCAGCAGATACAGCACCGGCAGGGTGATGCCGCCGGCGTCCAGCTGGGCGATGCTCGCGAACGGCTCGGCGAGCAGCCGCACACCGGTGATCGAGCTGTCATTGGTGACCATGGTGATCAGCGACTGGATCAGCGCGCCGGTGGCCAGGGTGGCGATGAACGAATCGACGCGCAGGACCACCACCACGATGCCGTTGACGACCCCGACCAGCAGCGCGGCGGTCATCGCCAGGACGATGGCCGTGCCGGGTCCGAGCCCGGCGGAGACCATGAAGTGGGCGGTCAGCACGCTGGTCAGCGACATGGTGAAGGCGATGGAGAGGTCGAAGACGCGGGCGGCCAGCGGTGGTACGACGCTGAGTGCGACCAGGCCTGCCACGGCGTTGCCGTTCAGCACCTGCTTGACCGTCGTCGTCGTGGGGAACGTGTCCGGCGCCCAGACGCTGAAGAGCACGGCGATGACCAGCCACACGTACACGGCGCCGATGTTCCGGAACGACAGGGCGGCCGCCGCCCGTCCAGCCGTTGTCCCCGGGACGGACACCGCGGATCTCTCCGGTGCGGACGGCGGGAGCCCCGCCGCCCGGGTCGGGGTGGACGTCATGTCACTCGGTTCCTTCCAGGGCTCATGTCACTCGGTTCCTTCCATGGCGTGCACGAGCGCCGGCTCGGTGATGTCCCGGCCGCTGATCTCCCGTACGACACGGCCGTCTCGCACCACCAGGACGCGGGTACACAGCGCGAGCAGGTCCTGGGTGTCGGAGGAGGACACGATGACGCCCATGCCCTCGGCGGCCTGACGCTCTATCAGGTCGTACAGCTGGAGGCGGGTCGCGATGTCCACGCCCGCCGTGGGTTCGCACAGCGCCAGCACCGGCGGGCGCTGTGCCAGGCAGCGGGCCATGACGACCTTCTGCTGGTTGCCGCCGCTCAACGTGGTGATCCTGGCTCCGCGCCCCGCTGTCCGCACCCCGACCCGCCGGATCCAGTCCTCCGCCAGGGCGGACTCGCGGCGTCGGCGCAGCCGCCCGGAGCGGGAGCGCAGCCGGTCCAGGAGCGGCAGGGTGAGGTTCTCGCCGACCGAGAAGTCTCCGATCACTCCCTCGCCCGACCGGTCCGCCGGGACCAGGGGGAGGCCGAGGTCGCCGGCGTCACGGGCCCGGGTCCACCGTTCGGAGCGTTCAGGCAGCCGCAGCCTGCCGCTGACCCGCCCGGCATGGGCCCCGCACACCGCGTACGGCACGGTCTCGTGGCCGGAGCCGACGAGACCGGTGATGCCCAGGCGCTCTCCTCCGGCCAGGTCGAAGCCGACTCCCCGCAGGGGCCCGGCCGACAGCCCACGGACCTCCAGCACCGGGCCGGTGAGGGCGGACGGGGGCGCCGGGCGGTGGCCGGTCTCCATCTCCTCGCCCGCCATCAGCTCCGCCAGCGTGCGCGGAGTGAGCTCGGCGACCGGGCGGGTGGCGATCCGGCGTCCGCCGCGGATCACGGTGACCCGGTCGGCGAGCGCGAAGATCTCGTCCATCCGGTGCGAGACGTACAGGACGCCGGCGCCGGCGTCGCGGACCTCCCGCACGATGTCGAAGAGGCGGGCCACCTCACCGGGTGGGAGTACGGCGGTGGGCTCGTCGAGCACCAGGACCCCGCGGCGGCCCTCCCAGCCCTGCAGTGCCGCGGCGATGGCCACCACCGTGCGCTGCACGGGGGTCACCGTCGCCAGGGGCCGGCGTACGTCGATGCCGAGGCCGAACCGTTCGACCAGGGCGCTCGTCCGCCGCTCCATCTCCGGCCAGCGGATGTTGCCGAGGGCCGTGCGGGCGAAGCCATGGCTGAGCGCGAGGTTGTCGATGGCGCTCAGCTCACCCACAAGCCCCAGCTCCTGGTGGACGAAGCGGAGCCGGTCGTGGCGGGAAGCCGTGACCTGGCCGAGGTCGAAGGGCTCGCCGTCGAGTTCGGCCACCGCACCGGGCTCGGCGTGGTGATAGCCGGCGAGGATCTTGATCAGGGTGGACTTGCCGGAGCCGTTGGGCCCGATCAGGGCGTGGATCTCGCCCGGCGAGACCTCCAGACCGACATCCTGGAGTGCCTGGGTGCCGCCGAATCTCTTCGACAAGGCGGCAACCCGCAGCACCGGCCCGCTCAACTCAGCCCCCACAGCGCCTTGAACTGCTTCCGGTAGTCCTCGACGATCGGGAAGTCACCGTCCGCCGAGGGCAGGTTGTCCTTGGTGACGAGCATGTTGGGCAGTGCCGCCTTCTGGCCCACGGCCATGGACTGGCCGGTGAAGTGCCGGGCCAGCGCGTCGGCCTGCAGCCAGGCCGTCTCGTGCGAGTTCAGCGCCATCGCGCCGTCGGTGAGACCGCTCTGGATGTACTGGTAGTTCTGCGCGTCACCGACGTTGACGACGATGTGCTTGCCGGTGATGCCGGCGGTCTTCAGCGCGGCCGGCACGCCCACGTTGAGCAGGCCCAGGGAGAAGACGACATGGGTCACCTTCGGGTGCGACCGGAGGTACGACACCACGCGGTCCGGCATGTCCTTGCCCACCGCGGTGATCGGCACGTCGACGTTGTCCAGCGCGCAACCGGTGCACCATCCCTGGTACTTGGCAGCGAAGGAGTCCTTGACGGGCTTGAGGATCGTGTAGGCCGGCAGATCGAAGTAGACGGTGTTCGCCTTGGCGCCGCTGTTCGACACCACCCACGAGGCGAGCATTTCGCCCTGGATGGCGACGTCCTTCGGTCCGTTCTTCAGCAGGGAAACACCGTCGCCGGTCACGTCGTCGGCGTTCGACTGGATGACGGGGATGCCGGCCGCCTTCAGCTGCGCCAGCTGTTTCGCGTAGACGGCGCGGGGGAAACCGGAGGCGACGACGGCGTCCGGCTTGTCGCGTACGGCCTGCTCGTAGGCGGCCTGGACGGACTCCGGGGTGCCCTGGGTGGCGATCTGCTTCACCTGCCAGCCGAGTTCCTTCGCGGCCTCGGAGAAGAAGTCGGCGAGGTCCTTGCAGGACTGGACGCCGCAGAGGATGAAGTCGATCCTCTTGCCCTTGGGAATCGCCTTGCCCACGGGCTCGGTGACGGAGATCGTGGCCGGACGCTCGGAGTACTTCGCCAGGGCCGCGCGGGCCGCCGTCAGGCCGGGGGAGCCGGGCGCCCCCGCCTGTGTCGAGTCGGCGGCCGGAGTGGCGCCGCTGCCGCATGCCCCCAGGGCGAGCAGCGCGGTGACGGGAAGGATCGCGGTCAGAGCGCGGCGGACCGCGCGACGGGGTCTGGAACTCATCGTTGAGTACTCCCGTGGTGTGACGCCTGCGCTGCCACGACTCGCGTCGCTTTCCGCGTCCGCGGCGGTCGGCTCCGGCAGGCGGATCGATTCGTAGAAACTTTTGAGGCACTACAGCCTCAAGTGGGTCGGAGTGTGACATGCCCCGGCGGGCTTGGGGAGAGGGGCGCCGCAAGAATTCCGGAAATGAGGAGCAAATTGCGATGACCTCGAAGGGTGTGGAGATCGTCCACCGGCGCGAGTGTTGCTCCCGGCCGCAGCCGGTAACTACACTTACTCTAAAGTTTCTGCCGGAGGAGAGATGATGGATGAATCGTCGGAGCCGGCCACGGCCCGGTGCCCCGGGCCCAGCGTCCAGGACTACCTCGACCAGGACAGCCGCCCCGTTCCCCCCGCCCTGAGGTACGAGCGCAACGACTACCTCGGCAGCGAGGACATCGACACCGCCCGCTTCACCTCCCGGGAGTGGGCCGAACGCGAGATGCGGCAGGTCTGGCGGCGCGTCTGGCAGTTCGCCTGCCTGGAGAGCGAGATTCCCGAGACCGGCGACCACGAGGTCTACGAGATCGGCGACGACTCCCTCATCGTCGTCCGCACGGCTCCCGACGAAATCCGTGCCTTCGTCAACGTCTGCCTCCACCGCGGGCGCAAGCTGCGCACCGGCGGGGGCAACGTCAGCGAGTTCCGCTGCTCGTTCCACGGCTTCGCCTGGAACCTCGACGGCACGATGCAGACTCCGCCCTGCGCATGGGACTTCCCGCACATCACCCCGGAGAAGTTCGCCCTCCCCGAGGCTCAGGTGGCCACCTGGCGCGGCTTCGTCTTCATCAACATGGACCCCTACGCCGAGTCCTTCGACAGCTATCGCGGCACCTTCGACGAGTACTACATCTGGCCGCTGGAGACCCGTTACAAGTCGCTGCACATCGGCAAGGTGCTGCCCTGCAACTGGAAGATCGCACAGGACGCGTTCATCGAGTCCTTCCATGTGATCGCCACGCACCCGCAGATGCTGCCGTGGCTCGCCGACGCCAACTCGCAGTACGACGTCATGGCGGACCAGCCGAACTGGAACCGGATGATCAACATCCAGGGTGCGCCCAGCCCGCACGTCGCGGACTCCGTGACGGAGGAGGACGTCCTGGAGACCTTCTACGACTCGCGTTCGTTCTACGCCGCCGCCCAGGGCCGTGACCTGGTGATACCGGAGGGCGACGCGTTGCCGGCGATCCCGCCCGGCGGCACCGCCCGCCAGGTCCTCGCCGCGAGGATGCGCGAGCAGCTGGCGGCCACCTCGCACCAGGACTTCTCACAGACCCCCGACACCGAACTGCTGGACGCCATCAACTACTTGCTGTTCCCCAATTTCAACCCCTGGGGCGGCGCCAAGTCGAACATCATCTACCGGTTCCGGCCCAACGGCCTCGACCCCGACTCCTGCACCGCCGAGATCATCTTCATGTCGTCCCCGAAGAAGCCCGGCGAGACGCCGCCCCCGGTGAAGATCCGCTGGGTGCCCGAGGACATGCTCTTCGCCGACATCCCCGAACTCGGTGTCCTGGGCCCCGTCTTCGACCAGGACTGCGAGAACCTGCCCTACGTCCAGCAGGGCCTGAAGGCGATGCGCAAGCCGGGCATCACGCTCGCCAACTACCAGGAGAGCCGCATCCGCCACTTCAACCGGACGCTCGACCAGTGGATGAACAAGTGACCCACCGCGTGGCGGTCAGACCCCTGGGCGTCGAGCTCGACGTCCTCGACGGCGAGGACCTGTTCACCGCCGCACAGCGCCTCGGCTACCGCTGGCCCACCATCTGCGGCGGCAAGGGAACCTGCCGTACCTGCTTCGTCCGGGTCGAGGAGGGCGCCGAGAACTGTTCCCCCGTGGGCTCGCTGGAGCGCGAGGGCATCGAGTCCCTGCGCAGACCGGTGGACGGCCTGACCCGGCTCGCCTGCCGGCTCCGGGTCGAGGGCCCCGTGACCGTGACCAAGCGCGGCGTGCGCCGCCGAGTGCAGGAGTGAGGCCCCCCATGTCCCAGCAAGTGACCCACCCCCTGACCGGGCATGTGTACCGGCTCACCGAGGACGGACTGGTCGAGGTGACCGACCCCAGGACAGGGGCGCGGGGCGTCTTCGACTTCCAGGCCCGGTGGCAGTCGGGCGAACTGCGCCACGCAGACCTCCAGATGGCCGGCTGGGTCGGCCGCCTCGCCCAGCGGCGCACCCCCCGCCAGCCGGAGCAGTGACCCCGTGACGCCCCGCACCACCCGGGTGGTCTGTCTGGTGCGCCGACCCGACGGAGAACCGCTCCCCGGCGACTTCGCCGTCGAGGAACGCCCGCTGCCGCCCCTGGGGGAGGGGCAACTGCTCGTCCGCAACCTGTACATGAGCGTCGACCCGTCCATGCGCGGGCGCCTGGAGAGCACCGAGAAGCACTACACGCACAACTTCACCCCGGGCTCGCCGCTCGACGGCCGCGCTCTGGGCGTCGTGGAGGAGAGCCGCTGCGCCTCGGTGCCGCCGGGCGCGTACGTACGTCATCAGCTCGGCTGGCGGGAGCGGGCGGTGCTCGACGCGGGTGCCGTCGACGGCGCCGGCCGCATCGACCCGGAACTCGCGCCGCTGCCCACCTGGCTGGGGCTGCTCGGCCAGACCGGGTTCACCGCGTACGTCGGCCTGACCCGTGTCGCCCGCCTGCGGCCGGGCGACACCGTCCTCGTGTCGGCGGCGGCCGGCGCCGTCGGCACCGCCGCCGGCCAGTTCGCCCGTCTGCTGGGCGCCGACCGTGTCATCGGCACCGCCGGGGGGCCGGACAAGTGCGCCCTGCTGGTGGAGGAGTTCGGCTACGACGCCGCCGCGGACTACCGTGCCGAACCGGTACGCGACGCGCTGGCGCGACTGGCGCCCGACGGCATCGACGTGTACTTCGACAACGTCGGCGGTGAACAGCTCGCCGCCGCGCTGCACGCCCTGCGCACCGGTGGCCGGGTCGCCCTGTGCGGCATGATGTCGCAGTTCGGCGGCGACCGGCGAACCGCGGACATCAACCAGTTGATCCAGGCGGTCCTCAAGCGACTGACGTTGTGCGGATTCATCGTCCGCGACCACGAGGACCTGCGGCCCGAGTTCGAACAGCGGGTCGCGGGCTGGCTCGCCGAGGGCCGGATCACCGCACGCGAGACGGTGGCGGACGGCCTGGAGAACGCCGCGGGGGCGCTGCTGTCCCTGCTGGGCGGCGGCAACGTCGGCAAGATGCTGGTCCGGCTGGGAGAGTCAGCGCATGGCTCGTGACGAGGCCACGGTGTGGGCCCGCAAGGAGACCCCGACCCGCGTCAGCCCGGCCACGGCCGCCCGGAACTCCTTGATGTGCGGCGTGGCGAAATGCTCGTCGAGGGCTCGCTGCGAGGCCCACCGCTCGTACACACGGATACGCCGAACGTCGCCCGGGTCCGCGGTCATCGCGTAGTCCAGGCAGCCGGGCTCCTCCTCACGGGTCCGGGCCCCCAGCACGACCAGCTGTTCCAGCACGCTGTCGCGATCGCCGGGCTCGTAGTCCATCCAGCCGGCGACGATGATTTCCCATGTCATGGCGTGTTCCCTTCGAGGTCATGGCCGTGGGGGGGGCGGCGCCCCCCCGCCGCGCGGGGGGGGCGCCCGCGGGGGGGGCCGAAGGTCCGGGGGCGGCCCCGGGGGGCGGGGAAGGCGCGCGCCGGCGGGGCAGGGGGATGGCATACCAAACGACA
>NZ_JBEOXI010000168.1:0-18378 GCF_040296465.1 Streptomyces sp. NPDC002130 | reverse complement strand
GCGGCGAGCACCTCAGCCACCCGGTCCCCCAGGTGACACCCAACGGCGAGCACCTCAGCCACCCGGTCCCCCAGGTGACACCCAGCGGCGAGCACCTCAGCCACCCGGTCCCCCAGGTGACACCCAACGGCGAGCACCTCAGCCACCCGGTCCCCCAGGTGACACCCAGCGGCGAGCACGTCAGCCACCCGGTCCCCCAGGTGACACCCAGCGGCGGGCACGTCAGCCGCCTGGTCCGTTCCGGGTGGCGGCCGCTTCCGGCCCGGTCGCAGCATGGACCATGACCGAGCCACCGAGCGGCTGCCCAGCGTGGGCCGAGCGAGCGGATCTCGCAGTACGCGGGATGAACGGCGTGGCCGCCGCGGGGATCGACCTCCCGTGACCCCCGCACCGCAGCCGGTCCCCCGCGGCCCGCGCCGGCACGCCCGGCTGCGGGTGCTGGTCCTGCTGCTCGCCCTCCTCGTGCCGGGCGCCCACGCCGAGGCCCACACCGGGTGGACGGCCCCTGTCTCCGGGGAGAACACCACCGTCGAGTGCGACCTCTTCGACACAGCCCTGCGCCCACCGGCCCGGGGCGCCCGCCGCGTCGCCGTCCCACCGGCCACGGCCCCGTTCCCGGCCCCCGGCCCCTCGTACGCCGCACAGCGGTCGGTACCCGTACCGCCGAACCCGCCGCACGGCCCTCGCCCCCCGCGTTCCGAGGTCCTGCGCTGCTGACAGGACCGGCCACGCCCCGGCCCGTCCGTCCCGCACGGAACCAGGAAGAACGACGAGGAACGACGAGGACCAGCCATGCTCCAAGACCCGTACGCGGTCATGCGCGCCCTCCTGCGCGCGGAGGCCGCCCGCAGCGCCCCCAAGCCCCACTCCCGGCCGGACACACGGAAGCCGCCGCAGCCCCCGAAGGGGAGAAGAGAAGACCGCGGCTGACCCACCACCCGGCGGAGGCGCCCGACGCCTCCGCCGTCCTGACGCTCCGCCAGCGCCTGGCACTCCCCTGGCGCCTCCACCCGCCCGAGGACTCCGCCGGCCGCCGGCTTACCGCCTCCGCCGCCCCGAGCGCCGTGCCGTGCCGAACAGCGATCGGGTGATCTCCCGCCCGATCTGCGTCCCCACCGACCGGGCCAGCGACTTGAAGACGCCGCTTTCGACCACCTGCTCCGCCATGGACGGCTGTTCCCGCGCCCGCCCGCGTCGTTCGGGTGCCGCGTCCCGCATCTCGTCGGGCCCCTTCGCACCCCGGCCGTGCTCCAGCCGCTCGTACGCCGACTCCCGGTCCACGGCCTGCGCGTACCGCTCGTACAGCGGCGACTGCGCGACGGCCCGCTCCAGGGCCTCCTGCCCGAGCGGCCCCATCAGCGACTCGGGTGCCCGCAGCCGGGTCGCGGCGACCGGGGTCGGGGCGCCCCTCTCGCTCAGCACCGTCACCACCGCCTCCCCCGTCCCCAGATTCGTCAGCACCTCTTCGAGGTCGTAAGGCGACTTCGGGAAGGTCCTCACCGTGGCGTTCAGGGCCTTCTGGTCGTCGGGGGTGAAGGCCCGCAGCGCGTGCTGGACACGGTTGCCGAGCTGGGCGAGGACGTCCGCGGGTACGTCCTTCGGGGACTGCGTCACGAAGAAGACCCCGACCCCTTTCGAGCGAATCAGGCGCACGGTCTGCGTGATCGACTCCAGGAACGCCTCGGACGCGTCGTCGAAGAGCAGGTGCGCCTCGTCGAGGAAGAACACCAGCCGCGGCTTGTCGACATCGCCGATCTCGGGCAGATCATGGAAGAGATCGGCGAGCAGCCACATCAGGAACGTCGAGAACAGCTGAGGCCGGTCCTGTACGGCGCTCAGCTCCAGGACCGAGACGACGCCGCGTCCGTCCTCACCCGTACGCAGCAACTCGGCCGTGTCGAACTCCGGCTCCCCGAAGAACCCGGACGCGCCCTGCGCCTCGAAGGCGGTGAGGGACCGCAGGATCACCCCGGCCGTGGCCGCCGACAGACCGCCGATCGTCCTCAGCTCCGGCCGGCCCTCCTCCGAGGTCAGGAAGGTCACGACCGCCCGGAGGTCCTTCAGGTCGATCAGCTCCAGGCCCTTGCTGTCGGCGTAGTGGAAGATCAGCACGAGCGACTGCTCCTGGGTCCGGTTCAGCCGCAGCACCTTGGCCAGCAGCACCGGCCCGAAGCCCGTGACCGTGGCCCGGACCGGGACGCCGCGCCCGATGCCGCCGAGGGCGAAGTACTCGGCAGGGAAGCCGGTCGCCGCCCAGTGCTGCTGGACGTCGGCGGCCCGGCCCTCGACCCGGGCGTCCGGCCGGCCGGGCGCCGCGATCCCGGAGAGGTCGCCCTTGATGTCGGCCAGGAAGACCGGCACGCCCTGGGCGGACAGCTGCTCGGCGATCAGCTGGAGCGTCTTGGTCTTGCCGGTGCCGGTGGCGCCGGCGACCAGCCCGTGCCGGTTGAGCACGGCCAGCGGCACCCGGACCTGCGCGTCCGGCAGGCACTGCCCGTCCCACAGCAGGGCACCCAGATGCAGGGCCGGTCCCGGGAAGGCGTAGCCGGAGGCGATCCGCAGGGCGTCCTGGGGAAGGGCGGCGGCGCGCTCGGACACCTCCGGGGCGGGGGCCGACGGCATGGTCTCGCGGTCCGGCATATTCACGCCCCTGTTCCCGGTTCGTACCGCCTTGCGGGGTTTTTTTCAGCGTCGCACCTCGGCGCCATGGCTGCGCCCGGAAGGTCTTGACCGGTAGGCTTTCCGTGTGATCTTCAAGCGCATCGGAAACGGCCGGCCGTACCCCGACCACGGCCGGGAAAGCACCCGGCAGTGGGCGGATGTCGCGCCGCGCCCGGTCCGCCTCGATCAGCTCGTGACGACCAAGGGTCAGCTCGATCTGGAAACGCTGCTCGCCGAGGACTCGACGTTCTACGGCGACCTCTTCGCGCACGTCGTGAAGTGGCAGGGCGACCTGTACCTGGAGGACGGACTGCACCGCGCGGTGCGGGCGGCACTCCAGCAGCGTCAGGTGCTGCACGCGCGCGTGCTCGAGCTCGACTGATCCCCGGCGGTCGCGGGTTGGCCCTTTCGGGTTCTGCTGGGCGACGTCGAATGATCATCTAGTAGGCATCGTCGCCCGGGCGCACTACGCTGCGCTCATGAGCATGCTGACTCCCCCCGGCATGGGCGGCAAGTACCGCATCACGGGCAACAAGTACCCCAAGATGCGTCGGCCCCGGCGGCGCGGCAGGCTCGTCGTCCTGACCGTCGCGTCCGTCGTCGTCCTCGGTGTGGGCGGGTGGGGCACGCTGCAGCTCATCGACGTCTTCACCGGCGGCGGCAGAGCGGCTTCGGCGGCCCTCGACGGGACGGACTGCGGCATCAAGACCAAGGCGAGCGCCTCGCCCAGCGCCGAGCCCCTGCCCCAGCCGCACACGATCACCGTCAACGTGCTCAACGCCACCACCCGCGGCGGCCTGGCGAAGAAGACCGCCGACGAGCTGAAGAAGCGCGGCTTCAAGATCGGCGACGTGGGCAACGCGACCAAGCAGTACGACAAGAAGGTCAAGGGCACCGGCCTGCTGCTCGGCCCCACCGCCGCGCTCGACACCTCGCTGCCCGTGCTCGGCACCCAGCTCCCGGGCGCCGAACGGCGTACCGAGGCGGCCCGCAAGGGCGCTGCCGTCGACCTCGTCATCGGGGACGGCTTCAAGGAGCTGGCGAAGAAGCCGGACGCCGACCGGGCGCTGACCAAGCTGGTCACGCCCGAGCCGGCGCCGACGTCGAAGAAGGGCTGCTGAACCGCCCGGGTCCAGCTCAGGGGATCTACTCGGCGGCCCCGTACATCCGGTCCCCCGCGTCTCCGAGGCCCGGCACGATGTAGCCGTGCTCGTTCAGCCGCTCGTCGACCGAGGCGGTCACGACCGTCACCGGCGTGCCCGCCAGCTCGCGCTCCATGATCTCGACGCCCTCCGGCGCGGCCAGCAGCACAACGGCGGTCACGTCGTCCGCGCCACGCCGGATCAGCTCGCGGATCGCCGCGACCAGCGTGCCGCCGGTGGCGAGCATCGGGTCGAGCACGTAGACCTGACGTCCCGACAGGTCCTCCGGCATCCGCGTCGCGTACGTGGAGGCCTCCAGCGTCTCCTCGTTGCGGATCATGCCGAGGAAGCCGACCTCGGCCGTCGGCAGCAGCCGGACCATGCCGTCCAGCATGCCGAGCCCGGCCCGCAGGATCGGCACCACCAGCGGCCGCGGGTGCGACAGCTTGACGCCCGTGGTCCGCGCGACCGGCGTCTGGATGTCGACCTGTTCGGTGCGCACGTCACGCGTGGCCTCGTAGGCGAGCAGGGTGACCAGCTCGTCGGCGAGACGGCGGAAGGTCGCGGAGTCGGTGCGCTGGTCGCGCAGCGTGGTGAGCTTGTGGGCGACCAGAGGGTGGTCGACGACGTGGAGACGCATGTCCACAACATTAACCGGGCGGGGTGCCCCGGACCGCACGGCAAGCCCGCCGTCCGGCCGTCACCCGATCGCCGGCGTCAAACCGCCCGTCCGGGGGAAAGCGGAAAGGACGGACTAGGGGTGGTGAACCTGATGCCCGACCGGAAATTCCGAGACGATCCGCTGCCGCGCACATGGCCGGGGACGGGCCCGACGCCCGACCGGACGGACGGGACCGACGAGTCCGACGCCGAGCGGCGTCGGCGTCGCGCCCGGTTCCTGCGCGATCTGGCCGAGGCCCGGGCGCTGCGCGACCGCGTCCAGCCGCGCCGCGCCAAGACGGCCCGGCTGCGGCACGCCATGCGCATGCGCACCTTCCGCTGGTAGGAAACGGCTGAGGAAACCCCCGGCAAAGATCACGAACCGCGCGGAGATTGTCGCGGGTGACCGTGCGTGGAGCGGGGCAAAGCCGCGTACGATCCGCAGGTGGCGGCAACGGGCGTGCGAGCAGAACTGCCGGACACAGGGAGTCGAAGACATCCCCTGAACGCCTTGTTTCTGCCACGATTCCGAGTGGGTGGGGCTCGGACGAGCACTCCCCGCCCGTAACCTCCGCCGGGGGGACCCCCAACCGGCACGCCTATGACCAGTGGGAGAGTCACGGTGTACTTCGCCGCACTGCTCGCGCGCACCGAAGACGGGTGGGAAGCGAGCGACACAGAGCTCGACGATGTGGAAACCCTGTCGGATCTCGCCGACCTGGCCCGTGAAGCCTCCCCCGACGAGGACACGGTGCTCGTGCTCATCGAGCAGGAGGACGCCTGGTTCGGCGTCGTCCGCGTGGACGGCGAGGAAGACCCTCGCATCTACGTCTCGGACGCCGCCGCCGCTGCCCGCAGCAGCTACGGCGAGATCCTGCTGACCGACGAGCTGCTCGGCCGGGATCCGGACGACGGGGACGACCTCGACGCCCTCGATCTCGACGGCACCGAGGACGGTGAATCCGACGAGGACGACGAGGATGCCGAGGGCGGCTCCGCGGCCGCCGGCTCCGCCGAGTCCGTGCCGCACGGCCCGGTAGGGGACGCCCTGATCCTGGACGACCTCGGCGTGAGCGAGAAGGAGCTGCGGCTGATGTCGTCGGACGCCGTCACCGAGATCGCCGAGTCCCTGGGCGCCTCGGAGACCCTGGAGACCGTCCGCTGACCGGTCGTGCCAGCGCGGGAGTACCGGACCCGGTCCGGGACCCCTGGCGGCCCGCGATGCGACTCGCCCTGGACGAGGCCGCCGAGGCCGTCCGGGGCGGGGACGTCCCCGTGGGCGCCGTCGTGCTGGCCCCGGACGGCACGACCGTGCTCGCGGCCGGGCACAACGAACGCGAGGCCGGTGGCGACCCCACGGCCCACGCGGAGCTGCTCGCCCTGCGGCGGGCCGCGGCCGCTCTCGGCGCGTGGCGGCTCGCCGGCTGCACCCTCGTGGTCACGCTGGAGCCCTGCACGATGTGCGCGGGCGCGATCCAGCAGTCCCGCGTCGACCGGCTCGTCTACGGCGCCCGCGACGAGAAGGCCGGCGCGGCCGGCTCCCTCTGGGACCTCGTCCGCGACCGGCGGCTCAACCACCGGCCCGAGGTGATCGAGGGCGTGCTCGCCGAGGAGTGCGCCGGACTGCTCACGACGTTCTTCCGGGGCCGCTGAATACCGATTTCAAAGCACGCGGCTCCTTGCTGTAAGGTCTCCCTCGGTAGCGTGTCCGAGCGGCCGAAGGAGCTCGCCTCGAAAGCGAGTGTGGCGCAAGTCACCGAGGGTTCAAATCCCTCCGCTACCGCTTGTGAAGGGCCCCGTCGTCAGACGGGGCCCTTCGTGCGATCAGGCTCTTCGTGTGATCGGTCGCTCGTGCGATCATGTGCGCTGCATGGGACGCCAGTGACAGGGGAGGCCGCGATGGCGGTGAACGCGAAGAAGGTCGCCGTCTACGTCGTCGTGGTCTTCGTGATGTACGTGATCGTCACGGACCCGGCCAAGGCCGCCGACTACGTGCAGATAGGCTTCCAGGGCATTTCGGACGCCGCCAAGGCCCTCGGCGACTTCGCCACATGGGTCGCCGACGGAGGAAAGTGATGATCCGCCACCTGGTGCTCTTCAAGCTCAACGAGGGCGTCGAGCGCGACGACCCCCGGGTCGTGGAGGGCGTCGAGGCCTTCCGCGCGCTCGGCGACAAGATTCCGGAGCTCCGTTTCTGGGAGCTCGGCTGGAACGTCAGCGACCGTCCCATCGCGTACGACTTCGCCATCAACTCGGCCTGCGACGACGCGGACGCGTTGCGGCGGTACGTGGAGCACCCGGACCACCAGGCCGGGGTCGCGCTGTGGCGGGAGTTCGCCACGTGGGTGATCGCGGACTACGAGTTCTGAGACCGGTTTCGAGACCGGTTCCGAGACCGGCCGTTTCCGCCCCCTGCCCTTCGGCAGGGGGCTCTTCTGTTGAGGCGGGATTCGTGCGGCTTTCATCCCTCAACACGTAGTTATGGGGTGCTTGCACACAGAGTGCATGTCTTGTGATGCTATGACCGCTTTTGATGGAAGAGTTGGCGATGAGTCGACGATGACGAGGTGGAGTTGACCGTGCTGGCCAGTACCGCACCTCAGGCACCGTCCCCTCCGGCGTCACCCTCGTCCCCTCAGGCACCGCCCTCGCCCTCTCAAGCACCGCCGGAAGACGCCCCGGCCGCGCCCCAGCGGAGCAGCCGGGGCGCCGACACCCGGGCCCTCACCCAGGTCCTCTTCGCGCAGCTCAAGGAGCTCCAGCCGGGCACCCCGGAGCACGACCGCGTACGCGGGGCACTCATCGAGGCCAACATCCCGCTCGTGCGCTACGCGGCCGCCCGGTTCCGCTCCCGCAACGAGCCGATGGAGGACGTCGTCCAGGTCGGCACGATCGGGCTCATCAACGCCATCGACCGCTTCGACCCGGACCGGGGCGTGCAGTTCCCGACGTTCGCGATGCCGACGGTCGTCGGGGAGATCAAGCGGTACTTCCGCGACAACGTCCGCACCGTCCACGTGCCGCGCCGGCTGCACGAGCTGTGGGTGCAGGTCAACAGCGCGACGGAGGACCTGACGACCTCCTTCGGGCGCACCCCGACGACCGCGGAGATCGCCGAGCGGCTGCGCATCACCGAGGACGAGGTGCTGTCCTGCATCGAGGCCGGGCGGTCGTACCACGCGACCTCCCTGGAGGCCGCGCAGGAGGGCGACGGGCTGCCGGGGCTGCTGGACCGGCTCGGCTACGAGGATCCCGCGCTGGACGGCGTGGAGCACCGGGACCTCGTCCGGCATCTGCTCGTCCAGCTGCCCGAGCGGGAGCAGCGGATCCTGCTGCTGCGGTACTACAGCAATCTCACCCAGTCTCAGATCTCCGCGGAGCTCGGTGTCTCGCAGATGCACGTGTCGCGGCTACTCGCGCGTAGCTTCCAGCGGTTGCGGTCTGCGAACCGCATCGACGCGTAATCGCAAACGCTGGCGAGAGGTCACCGCGGGGAGGGAATCGCTCATCAGGGCGGTTGCCGACAGTTGAAAGCCGAAAGGCCGTCAGGCCCCTTGTTTGCAGGGCGTATTCGCGTCTCAGATGTCGACATGTCACTACAGCGTGTTGCCGACATGTGACATTCTGCGGGAAGCGCGTTTGCCGGAGCTTCGGCGCCGGTATTCAGGTGAAGGCTGCGTTCCTCAGGCGGGGGCGTTCGCCGCGACCGTCCCGCGACCCAAAGGGGGTGGCATGTCCGTAGAACAGGGCAGCTCGAAGGTGCTCACGCTCGCGGAGAGCGAGACAGCTCCCCATGCTCTCGACTCACTCGGCCCCATCGATGACGTACCGGCCCTCCCGGCCGAGCCCGTTCCGGTCCTTCCGGCTGCGGGCGCCATCGACACCCGCACCCTGTCCCGCTCCCTGTTCCTGCGGCTGGCCGCGCTCGACGAGGACAGCCCCGAGCGTGGTTACGTCCGTGACACGCTCATCGAGCTCAACCTCCCGCTCGTGCGGTACGCCGCCGCGCGGTTCCGGTCCCGGAACGAGCCGATGGAGGACATCGTCCAGGTCGGCACGATCGGGCTGATCAAGGCGATCGACCGGTTCGACTGCGAACGGGGCGTGGAGTTCCCGACGTTCGCGATGCCTACGGTGGTCGGGGAGATCAAGCGGTTCTTCCGGGACACGTCGTGGTCGGTGCGGGTGCCGCGCAGACTGCAGGAGCTGCGGCTCGCTCTGACCAAGGCCAGCGACGAGCTCTCGCAGAAGCTGGACCGGTCGCCGACGGTGACCGAACTGGCCGCTGTGCTCGGGGTGTCCGAGGAGGACGTCGTCGACGGGCTGGCGGTGGGGAACGCCTACACGGCGTCCTCGCTGGACTCGCCGGCGCCGGAGGACGACGGTGGCGAGGGGTCGCTGGCGGACCGGCTGGGGTACGAGGACACCGCGCTGGAGGGTGTGGAGTACCGGGAGTCGCTGAAGCCGCTGCTGGCGAAGCTGCCGCCCCGTGAGCGGCGGATCATCATGCTGCGGTTCTTCGCGAACATGACGCAGTCGCAGATCGGTGAGGAGGTCGGCATCTCGCAGATGCACGTCTCCCGGCTGCTGACCCGGACGCTGGCGCAGCTCCGGGAAGGGCTGATCTCGGACTGAGCTGGTCCTGACGGAGGGCTGGGGCGCGGTCGTTCGGGCCGCGCCCCATGCCTGTAGCTGTGCGCCTCTTCGCGTGACGCCGGGTGGGGGTCGGGGCCGCGCCGGGGGGGTGTCCGTCCTCGGAACGGCGCGATGGGGTTGCGTGCCGACTGACTGTTCGTTGACGCGCCAACCGCTGCGGGCGGACACCCCCCGACACGGCCCCTTCTCGCCGTAGGCGGGTGCCGGTCCGCTCAGCCTGCGGGCATGCGTGCCGCCTGGGGCGGCACGGGTGGGCGCAGGCGGCACCTCGTCGCGCCGAGTTGCGCACCCAGCCGGCCCCGGCCACAACCCCGAGCACCTGGAAACTTGGCCCGGCCCGGGAAGCCCGCCGTAAGTGTTACGCCAGCGCCAGCCAGGCAACCGCCGCGACGACCGCTACGGCGACCACGACGCCGAGGATGAGGCCGATGCGCGGGCCGCTGCTGGAGGGTGCCGCCGCCTGACGGCCCTGCGGGGCCTCCTCGACGAACGCGCGGAACATCTGGGTGCTGCCGGCGGGGTCGTGATTGCCCTGCGGGGCCTGGTTGTTAGCCATGGCCCGAGACCCTAGCGAAAACGTCGGGGCTCCCCAAGTGGGGGTTGAGGTTCCGTTTGGGGCCGAGTGACCCCTACCGCCGGGCTCGCCACCAGCGCGTTTACTGCCGCAATACTTGCCTTTGCCAAGTTTTTGTACCGAGTCACCCCTCTTTTATTTGCCTGCAGCAACCAACAGCTCCTATGGTTGCCCTAAGCAACGAAAGCGGGAGGTGTCATGGCCGAAAAGGCGCAGTACGAAGAGCTGGTCCGCCAGTTCAGCGCCTTCGGCGCCGTGAAGCGGGAGCTCGGACGGATCATGCCCGCCGAGTGCCCCGGCGGGTCGGCGGCCGTTCTGACGCTGCTGGGCCGCCACGGCGACATGCGCATGAGCAAGCTCGCCGAGCTGCTGGCGGTGGACATGTCGGTCACCAGCCGCCACGTCGCACACGTCGTGGCCCGGGGCTGGATCGAGCGCTCCCCCGACCCGGCGGACAAACGCTCACGCATCCTGCGCCTCACACCCGCGGGCCACACACAGCTCGACGAGCTGTCCCGGCGGACCACCGAGGTCCTCGCCGAGCGCCTGAGCGACTGGACCGACGAGGAGGTCGGCCAGCTCACGGACCTCATGGCGCGGCTGAGGGAGAGCTTCGACTGCCGGCCCGGGACCCGGGCCGCACCGCCCGCTTTCGACCAGACCACCCGTACACCCGCAAGCACGTAAGAAAAGGAAGCCCATGGCAACGACCACACCAGCCGGTGTGCGGGCTCATGCCAAGCACGGGGGAGGCTCCCACGGCTCCTCCGGCGACGGCGCTCCCATGACGCACCGGCAGATCATGGAGGCCCTCACCGGCCTTCTGCTCGGCATGTTCGTCGCGATCCTGTCGTCGACGATCGTCTCCAACGCCCTGCCCCGCATCATCGGCGACCTCGGTGGCGGCCAGAGCGCCTACACCTGGGTCGTGACCGCGTCCCTGCTGACGATGACCGCGTCGACGCCGCTGTGGGGCAAGCTCGCCGACCTGTTCTCCAAGAAGCTGCTGATCCAGCTCGCGCTGGTCGTCTTCGTGCTGGGTTCGGCGGCAGCCGGCATGTCCCAGAACCCGGGCATGCTCATCACCTTCCGCGCGGTCCAGGGCATCGGCATGGGAGGTCTGTCCGCGCTGGCCCAGATCATCATGGCGGCGATGATCTCGCCGCGTGAGCGCGGGCGTTACAACGGCTACCTCGGCGCCACCTTCGCCACCGCCATGGTCGGCGGCCCGCTGGTCGGCGGTGTCATCACCGACACCGACTGGCTCGGCTGGCGCTGGTGCTTCTACGTCGGCGTGCCCTTCGCCGTGATCGCCCTGATCGTGCTGCAGAAGACCCTGCACCTGCCCGTCGTGAAGCGGAAGGTCAAGGTCGACTGGGCCGGCGCGTTCTTCATCACCGCGGCCGTCTGCCTGCTGCTCATCTGGGTGACCTTCGCCGGTGACAAGTACGACTGGCTCTCCTGGCAGACGTACGCGATGGTCGGCGGTTCCGTGGTGCTGCTGGCGCTGTTCGTCCTCGTCGAGGCGAAGGCGAGCGAGCCGATCATCCCGCTGCGGCTGTTCCGCAACCGCACCATCACGCTGGCCTCCCTGGCCTCCCTGTTCGTCGGCGTCGCGATGTTCTCCGGCACCGTCTTCTTCAGCCAGTACTTCCAGCTGGCGCGGGACAAGTCGCCGACGATGTCCGGTGTGATGACGATCCCGATGATCGCGGGTCTCTTCGTCTCCTCCACCGTCTCCGGGCAGATCATCACCCGGACCGGGCGCTGGAAGGGCTGGCTGCTGGCCGGCGGTGTGCTGGTGACGGCCGGCCTCGGTCTGCTGGGCACGATCCGCTACGACACCGAGTACTGGCACATAGCGATCTTCATGGCGCTGATGGGTCTCGGCATCGGCATGATGATGCAGAACCTGGTGCTCTGCACGCAGAACCAGGTGGAGCCGGGCGACCTGGGTGCCGCCAGCTCCACGGTGACCTTCTTCCGGTCCCTGGGCGGTGCCGTGGGCGTCTCGGCGCTGGGCGCGGTCCTGGGCAACAAGATCACCGACTACGTCAAGGACGGCCTGGCCGACCTCGGTCCGAAGGGCGCGGCCCTCGGTCACGCCGGCACCGGCGGTGGCGGCATCCCCGACCTCGACGCGATGCCCGCGCCGATCCGCACCGTCGTGGAGAGCGCCTACGGCCACGGCGTCGGGGACGTCTTCCTCTACTCGGCCCCGTTGGCGCTGCTCGCCCTGCTGGTGTCGCTGTTCATCAAGGAGGTGCCGTTGAAGACGAAGGGCGGACTGGCGCAGGCCGCCGAGTCCGAGACGCCTGCCGTGGCTCCCGCCGAGGCGGTCGCCGTCGAGGCTCCCGCCGCGGAGAAGAGCGCGCCGAGCTGGGCAGTGGCCGAGACCGAGGCCGGGCCCGAAGGCACCCAGCGGCTCGCCGCCGTCGCCACGGCGGAGCGTCCGGAGGAGACCTCCGGTGGTGTCCCCGGCGTCCCTGTCCGCGGGTTCGTCCGCGGGAACGAGTCCGCGCCCGTGCCGCAGGCCGCCGTCACGCTGATCTCGCTGGGCGGGCGTCAGCTGGGCCGGTCCGTGGCGCAGGCCGACGGCTCGTACGCCGTCGACGCCCCGGGCGCGGGGTCGTACGTCCTGATCGCCTCCGCCGACGGCTTCCAGCCGCAGGCCTCCACGGTCGTGGTGAACGGCGAGCCGGTCGCCTACGACATCCTGCTCAGCGGCACCAGCGGGCTGACCGGCCTGGTGCGGGCCGCCGAGAGCGGGCAGCCGGTCAAGGACGCCATGGTCATCGTGACGGACGTGCGCGGCGACCTGCTGGCCAACGGGACCACGGGTGAACAGGGCGAGTTCTCCTTCGCCGAGCTGGTGCCGGGGGCGGTGACCGTCGCGGTGAACGCCGCCGGGTACCGGCCGCGTGCCCTGCCCGTCGAGGTGGGCGGCACCGGGGTCACCCGGGTCGAGATCGACCTGGATGCGGGCGCCCGCGTCCAGGGTGTCGTCCGCGCCCCGCACGGCCCGCTGGCCGACGCCCGGGTGACGCTGGTCGACCAGGCGGGCAACGTCGTCGGCTCGGCCACGACCGGGACGGACGGGGCGTACGCCTTCACCGACCTGGACGGCGGCGAGTACACCGTCATCGCCACGGGCTACCCGCCGGTGGCCACCGCCCTGACCGTCACGGGCGCCGGCACCGACGCCCACGACATCGAACTCGCCCACCCCGGCGAGTAGTCCGGCCCCGGCCCGTGACAGGTGGGCGCGCTCCGAGCGGAGGTGCGCCCCCTGTCGCGGGCCGGTTTGTTTTCAGAGGAGTTGGGTGAGATGGGACTGACCGCGAGGATCCGTACCCGCGATGGATGGGCCGTGTCGCACGCGGTCGTCACGGTCGCGGACATGACCGGCGCGCAGGTGCTGCGGGCCGAGGCCGACGCGGAGGGCGCCGTGCGGGACGCGACGCCGATGGAGGCGGGGGCGTACACCGTCATCGTCACGGCGGTGGGTTATGCGCCCGCGGCCTCCAGTGTGATCGTGACCGCGAGCGGGCGGGCCGAGGTCGGGACGGTGACGCTGGCCCGGCAGGGCGGCACCGAACTGCCGCCGCCCGGGCCGTGGACCGTCGACCCGGTGCACTCCAGCGTGGCCGCCGTGGCCCGGCACCTGGGCATCTCCAGCGTGCACGGCCGGTTCACGGAGTTCTCCGGCACGATCGAAATCGCCCCGGACGACGTCACCAAGTCGCGGGTGGAGGCGGTGATCCGGGCCGCGTCGATCGACACCGGCAACGGCATGCGCGACGGGCACCTGAAGTCGCCGGACTTCCTGGACGTCGAGCGGTTCCCGGAGATCAGCTTCCGGTCGACGGGGCTGACGGCGGCCGGGTCCGACCGGTGGACCGTCCACGGCGAGCTGGGCATGCACGGGGTCGTACGGCCCGTGGACCTGGATCTGGCCTACCTCGGCACGGGTCCGGATCCGTGGGGCGGCACCCGCGCGGCCTTCCGCGCGACGACCGAACTGCACCGCGAGGACTTCGCCATGAACTACAACCAGGTCCTGCAGGCGGGCATCGCCGCCATCGGCACGACGCTGAAGGTGGAGCTGGACATCCAGGCCGTGCAGGGCGAGTCACTTCCGGCGGCGTGAGTCCGGGGCGGACACCCGCGCCACCAACTGGCCGCACAGGTCGCGGAGTTTGACGTTCCGGTCCTGCGAGGCCCGGCGCAGCCGCTCCAGCGCGCTCCGCGCGTCGACGCGCTCCCGGGCCATCAGGATGCCGATCGCCTGGTCGATGATGCTGCGGGAGAGCAGCGCGGTGCGCACGTCGGCCGCCGACTGGTGCCGGCGTTCGATGCGCAGCGCCACGTCGATCGCGTCCCCGGCCCTGGCCGCGAAGGCACGGGCCGCGTCCCGGCCCGGGTCCAGCGCCCCGGCCCGCACTCCGTAGAAGTTGAGCGCGGCGCCCTTCTCGCTCTCGACGACGACCGGCACCGCCAGCACACAGCGGACGCCCTGGGCCAGCGCGTACTCCGTGTACGCAGGCCAGCGGGACTCCTCGGCGAGATCCGGGGCGTACTGCTCCTCGCCTGTCTCGGCCGCGTCGACGCAGGGCCCCGAGCCGTTCTCGTACTGGCGCAGGTCCAGGCCGCTGGGCATGCCGTCACTGCCGGCCAGGGTGAGCAGCCGGCCGGCGCGACGCACGGTGATGCTGCACGCGTCGACGCCGGGCACGTCCAGCACCGCGCGGTCGGTCAGATCGCGCAGCAGGGTGTCGAGACCGCTGCTGCGCACCATCGCCTGGTCCAGCGTGTCGGACGTCTCGGAGCTCATGGCCGTACGGGTATCCCGTCATCATCCGAACACGCCCCCGACGTAATCCACCTCACGTCAGGAGGCGTTGCCGCCCACGATCCGGCGGGCGAGGTCGCGCAGTTTCACGTTCTCCCGCTGGGAGGCCCGCACCAGGCTCTCGAAGGCCGCGGCCGCGTCGATGCCCTGGCGCTCCATGAGGATGCCGGTGGCCTGGCCGATCAGGTCCCGGGTGTGCATGGCCTCGGTGAGCTGCTCGCGCACGGTCGCGGAGTCCAGGGCGATGCTGACGTGCGTGCTGAACAGCCGGCCGACGCGCGTGGCCTCCTCGTCGAAGGCACCCGGTTTGCGCGCGTAGGCCGTGAGGACGGTCAGCCGGCGGCGGTCGGCACGCAGCCGCAGCGACAGCGCCGAACGCAGCCCCAGGGCCGCCAGTACGTCCCAGCCGTCGTCGGCCTCGCTGTCCGTTATCCGCGCGACCGGGCTGTTCCACAACTGGTCCCACAGCCCGTGCTGTTCGCGGCCGGTGTGCCGGGCCTCCGCGGAGCGCACGACCTCGTCGGTCCAGGCCAGCGTGCGGAGCTTGTTGCCGCGCTCGATGACGGAGATGCCGGCGTGCTCGGCCCCCGGCATGAGGTGCACGGCCAGCCGGACCGCCGTGCGCAGTGTGCTGTGGGGTGTGAGGGTCTCGTGCAGTTGCTGAGAAGCCACCGTGAGGGCCTCGGCCAGCTCGACGCCAGCCGGAAAATGGGGCAAATCAGGAAACTCGGACGCAGCCACCACGAACCTCTTCGGCATGCACGGCCATGGCCGTGCGCAGGAGAGCTCCGCAGCACATTCCCGACTGCGAGCACAGGACGGACAGCACTCTAACTGTTCGGTTGCCTCCAGGTGACGCCCGGCCGACGCCGCCACGGGGCGCTTTCGCCGCCCGCCCCCCGCATGGTGGAATGGCCTTCGGGTCAGGAAGCGGCCTTACCGGAATCCGGACGAACGTCTGCCAGGTGAGCCGTGACCCTCTTCACGAATCCCACAGAACCGCGCGACCTCCCCGGCCGCGTCCACCTCGCCCTGCCCGCCGAGATCGACTTCTGTAACGCGGCGGAGCTGCTGCCGCTCGTCCTGTCCGCGGCCCGGGCCCGCGGCGACCGGCTGGAAGTCCTCGTCCTCGACCTGACCACGACCTCCTTCATGGACTCCCAGGGCATCCGCCTCATCAACGACGTACGGCAGCGGCTGCACCCCGGGGCCACCGTGCGTCTGGTGGCCCGGCCCGAGGGGATCACGAGCCGGGTCCTGGAGCTGACCGGGATGCGCCGGGACGTGCCCGTGTACGACAACCTCGACGAGGCACTGGCGTCGTAGGCTGCCGCACATGGCACCGAACATCGCGACGAACACCCGCGTCTCCCTGGACGAGTTGCTCGACTTCGTACGCCCCCGGCACCACGCGATCCTGCTGACCCGGCGGGCCGACGGCGGCCCTCAGGGCTCCCCGCTGACCTGCGGCGTCGACGACTCCGGCCGGATCGTGGTCTCCACCTACCCGGAGCGCGCCAAGACCCGCAACGCCAAGCGGGACCCGCGCGTGAGCCTGCTCGTGCTCAGCGACGACTGGAACGGTCCCTGGGTCCAGATCGACGGGACGGCCGAGGTCGTCGACTCCCCCGACTCCGTCGAACCGCTCGTGGAGTACTACCGGAACATCGCCGGTGAGCACCCCGACTGGGACGAGTACCGCGCGGCCATGCTCAAGCAGGGCAAGTCGATCATCCGGATCACGCCGGAGCGGTGGGGGCCGGTGGCGACCGGGGGGTTCCCGGCGCGGCTGGTGGAAGGGGAGTAGGTCAGCTCTTCCCGGGGGGTTTTCGGGGCTTCTGGGGGCTTCGGGAGCGCCTGGTGGCTCCGGGCGCTCCTGAGGGCCCGGGAAGCCGGGGCTCCGGGGCTCCGGGGCTCAGGGGGTGCTTGGGGTTTCGCGGGCTTGTTCCTTCCCGACGGCCTCTTCCTCCCCGGAGGCTTCCGCCTCGCGGTCGACCATCGCCTCGATGCCCGCGATCAGCAGTTCCAGGGCGAACTCGAAGTCGCGCTCCAGCATCTCGGCGACCGTGTCGCCGCCGCGCGCCGCCATGATCTCCCTGGACTCTTGCAGGACGTCGGCGGCCTGCGGAGCGGCGGTCACGGTGTTCAGGGCCTGCTGGAAGTACTCGTCCACGCTCATGCCGCCGGCCGCGGCCCGGGAGGCGAGGTGGCCCTCCAGGGTGCCGTAGCCGTAGACGAACTGGAAGACGGCCGAGATCGTGCTGGTCAGGCGCTTCGCGGGCAGCCCGGTCCTGCGGACGACGCGCTGCACGGTCCCGGCGAACGCCAGGTTGTGCGGGCCGATGTTGAGGAACACCCCGACCAGCGTGGACACCCAGGGGTGCCGCACCAGCAGCATCCGGTACTCCCGGGCGAGCGCCCGCACCTGCTCCCGCCAGTCCTCACCGGAGTCCGGGTCGGGCAGCCGCATCTCCGCCATGACCTCGTCCAGGGCGAGTTCGAGCAGGTCGTCCTTGGTGTCGACGTACCAGTAGACGGACATCGCGGTGACGTTCAGCTCGCCGGCGAGCCGCCGCATGGAGAACTTGGCCAGTCCATCGGCGTCCAGCAGCCGGATCGTCGTCCTGGTGATCCGCTCCCGGTCGAGCCCCGAGGGCTGCCCGCCACCGCGCCGCCGGTGCGCCTTGCCCTCCAGCCAGACACTGGACCTCGGCTGCTCCTGCCGGGCGGCTTTCGCCATGGCGCACCTTCCTCGACCTCTTACTGCCGATCATGCTAGGCGCCCTCAGGGGCGCGGGGAACTGCGCGATCAACCACAGCGGCGCCGCACGCGCACGACCACCGCACACCCCGAGCTCCTAGGCGGACTCTGCCCGCTCGGCCCGCCGAAGCAACGCCGCCGCAACCAGTCCACCCGCCAGCACGGCAACTGCCCCCACCAACTGACTCGTCTCCAGGCCGGAGGCGAACGCGTCGGAGATGCGCGCCTTCTCCTCGGCACTGTCGGCCGCCGCCAGCGCCGCCGGCAACGACGCCGCGGACACGGCGACCAGCGAGGCGAACCGGGAGTTGAGCACGGCTCCGAGGACGGCGACACCCAGCCCGTTGCCGAACTCCGCGAGCGTGCCGTTGATCCCTGCTCCGACGCCCGCCTTCTCCGGCGGTATGGCGCCCATGATCGCGTTGGCCATGGCAGGCATGGACAGCGCCACACCCGCGCCCATCACGATCAGCCCGAGCAGCATGCCCCCGTACCCGTGGCCCCCGAGCAGCGCGATCGCCGCCAGCCCCGCGGACACCAGGGTCATACCGAGCGCGATCGCCGCCGGTGTGCCCGCCTTGAGGACCAGCTTCGCCCCGACCCCCGTGAAGTTGAGCGCCACGACGGTCAACGCCAGCGGTGCCGTCCGCAGCCCGGCGTCCAGCGGCTCGTACCCGAGGACGAACTGCAGATGCTGCGTGAGCAGGAACAGCGACCCGGTCATGCCGAACGCCACGAGGATCGCGCCCGCGACCGCGCCCACGAACTTCTGGTTGCGGAAGAAGTGCATGTCGAGCATCGGGTGCTCGGTCCGCAGCTCCCACAGCACGAACAGGCCGAGTACGACCACGCCGATCAGCGCCGAGACCAGCACCTGCGCGGAGGTCCAGCCGTGCTCGGGCCCGGTGATGATCGCGTACACGACGGACGTCATACCTATCGTCGACAGGACCGCGCCGAGCAGGTCGGGCCGGTCACCGGCCTTGTGCTTCGACTCCGGCACCAGCGCGGCGACCGCGACCAGGCCCACGACCGCGACGGGGATGTTGATGAGGCCTCGTCGGTGCCCAGC
>NZ_JBEOXI010000167.1:0-18554 GCF_040296465.1 Streptomyces sp. NPDC002130 | reverse complement strand
CGCCGCGCCGAGCAGGACCGCGGCCAGGTAGAAGAGGAAGCCGAAGAAGTACGTGGTCATCCGGACCGCGCCCTCGGGCGTCTTGTCGGCCGAGACGACGAGGCACGGATCGTCGTAGCTGAAGCGGAGGCATACTTCGACCGCGTCGGCAGCGAACGAGGCATTGAGGAATGCCGCGCCCTCCTGGCCGGCCTTCCCCACAGAGCCCGACGCCGCTTCTTGAGTCCTCGTCGTCAATGAGGACGTGGGGGCGTCCTTCAGGTCAATACACAGTAGTGCTTCGTTTGGTTCCGGCTCTGGTCCTCGGCAGGAGGCGGCCGCAGGTGGTGCAGGTGCCGGTCCGGCGCCTCAGCCGGACTGGTCCAGACCCAGGGCCGTGCTGCGCTCGCGGTAGTCGTGCTGGATCCGCCAGCGCGTCTTCGCCCACCGCACCAGGGGCGATCGGGGCGATAGACGGCATACGGTGGCGGACCCGCGCGGGTGTCCCCTGGCGCGATGTGCCGGAGCGCTACGGGCCCTGGGACCGGGTCTAAGACCTGCTCCGCCGCTGGCAGAGGGATGGCACTCGGGCCAGGATCGTCACGGCCGGTCGCGCGAGCGCGAGCACGGACCTGCGTAAGCACGACCGCAGTCTCACCGGTGGCAAGAAACTTCTGCTCCACCATGTCGAACGAAGCCTCACCAGGGCCTCCTGCCGCCAGGTACTCCGCCTCAGCTGCATACATGCCGGTGAGAACCGTTGCTGACTCCGTAGTGGATGACATCGTCATGCCGCCAGCATGAGCACCGCAGCAGGGCCTCGCCGGCGGCAATCAGACATCGTTGTGCTGCGGTCTGCACTCTGCAACACCCTGGTGACCGGTGCGCCCGCGGCGCTGTACGGCACCTGCGCCCACCCTGCATGGCCCGCTCAGAGCAAAGCCCCGGCCGGACGGGGGAATCGCGGCCGGGGCGGTTCGGTGGTGGGTGCGGATGGTGGTCGCCTCTCGGCGAAAGGCTCCACAGGGCTTCAGCCGAACGATCGTCCCTGTGGGCGAATGGTGAGGCCCGGGGACACTGTCCCATCCGCACCCACGGTTTGTTCAACGGGCAACCAGCGGTGGTTGTTCCGTACTTGGCTCGGATGTGGGGTGATCCGTGCCACTCCCCCGGGCCCGTCATTGGCGGCCGGTCACCGGTCCCAGGCGACCCACCCGAAACTTGAACGCGTTCAAATTTGATGAGAGCATCGCACTCAACTGCTCAGGGGGGGGTGGGTGCGGATGCTCGACAAGGTGGCGCGCGGGAGGGCGATGACCGTGGGGAGATCCGCCGGACTCATCGCAACGTCCCTGGCGTGGGCAACACTGATCACCGTGAGTCCCTGGCTGCCGAGCACCGTGGGCATCCTGGATCTGACAGGCGTGGCCGCCGTCCTGAGCATGCTGATCCTCGGCCCTGTTCCGTCCTTCTTGCTGGGGACGCTGCTGGGGCGTGCTCGTGCCACCTGGCTGGTGGCGACGTGTGGCGCCGCGGGGCCGTCGCTCTGGATCCTCGACTTCACGGTCTTCAGCGATCCCGACGTCCGTTCTTCGACGGCGGTGGCAGTCGCTTCCGCAGGCGCTTTGGCCTTGGGGCTCGTCAGCGCCCCTCTCCTGGCGGGAGCTGCGGCAGGCCGATTTTGCTGTCGCTCCGGTACGGCCGGCCGCCTCGAAGCACGCGGCCCGGCGAGGTGAACACGCGGTCCTCGAGCGCAACAGGACGGGCCACGCCGCCGGTTGCCGGACCGGGCGCGCTCGGGATTGATCCGGAGTGGAGCCAACCACTTGCCTGCTCACGACCATCGATGCGCCGCAGCCCCTTCCCTTGTCATGCCCTCATCTGAAATCTTGCGTCGACCCATTCGGCCCACGGCCCGGCCGGCGCCACCCATTGCCCCGGGCTCTCGGAGGATGCTGTGACAACCCCCCGCATATCCCAGCACCGTCTCAGACGGTCGCTGCTGTCCCTGGCCGCTGTCGGCGCGGCTCTCACGCTCGCCACCCCCGCCGGCGCCGCCGACGTGGACACCGGCCTTCCGCCGGGCCCGGCCGCGGCCCGCGCCGCCACGCCCGTCCAGTCCGCGGCCGGATGGGCCGCCGGCACCCGCTCCTACCTCGTCATCACCGCGCCCGGTGACACCTCGGCCGCACGCAATGCCGTTACGGCCAATGGCGGTTCGGTCTTCGCGCACTACGACGCGATCGGTGTCGTGGTCGCGCACTCCTCCTCCGCCGGCTTCGCCACCGCGATGCGCGCCGTCGCGGGCGTGCAGAAGGTGGGGGCGACCCGCACCTCGGACGTCCCCGCGGACGCCTACTCCCCCACCCTGCCGAGTGCTCCCGCGCAGTCGCCCACCACGCTCACCGAGAGCGCGCGGTGGGACATGACCAGGATCAACGCCGACAAGGCCTGGGCCGTCAGCACCGGATCCCCGTCCGTCACGGTGGGTGTTCTCGACACCGGAGTGGACGACCGGCACCAGGACATCGCACCCAACTTCGACACGGCGGACTCCGTCTCCTGCGCCTACGGCAAGGCCGACACCCGCGCCGGCGCCTGGCGTGATGTCGGCACCCACGGCACGCACGTGGCGGGCACCATCGCCGCCGCGAAGAACGGCAAGGGAGTGGTCGGCGTCGCGCCGGGTGTGAAGATCGCCTCCGTGCGCATCGCCGAGCCGAGCACGAGCATGTTCTTCGCCGAGAACACCATCTGCGGCTTCATGTGGGCCGGTGACCGCGGCTTCGACGTCACCAACAACAGCTATTACACGGACCCGTGGATGTTCAACTGCCCCGACGACCCCGACCAGGCGGCCATCATCGAAGGTGTGCGCCGGGCGCAGGAGTACGCGGAGGGCAAGGGCTCGCTCCAGGTCGCCGCGGCGGGCAACTCCAACTACGACCTGGCGAACAAGCGCACCGACAGCTCCAGCCCGAACGACTCCACCCCCGTCAACCGCACCATCACGAACGCCTGCATCGACATCCCGACAGAGCTGCCGGGCGTCGTGACCGTCGCGGCGATGGGCAACGGGAACATCAAGGCGTCCTACTCCAACTTCGGCCGGGACGTCATCGACGTCGCGGCCCCGGGCGGCGACGGAGCCTCCGGCGTCTACTCCACGCTCCCCGGTGGCAAGTACGGGAACATGAACGGCACGTCGATGGCCTCACCGCACGTGGCCGGAGTCGCCGCGCTGCTGAAGAGTGCCGACCCGGCCGCCACCCCCGCTGATCTCCGCGCGCGGCTGGGAAGCCAGGCCACGGACACCGCGTGCCCGACCGACAGCCGTTGCACCGGCACCACGGCGAAGAACGCCTTCTTCGGGGAGGGCCAGGTCGATGCGCTGAAGGCCGTCGGGGGCACCGTGCCGCAGCCGGGCCGGTACTTCGAGAACGCCACCGATGTCACGGTCGCCGACAACGCCACGGTGGAGTCCGCGATCTCCGTGACCGGCGTGCCGGGCAATGCCCCGGCCGCACTGAAGGTCGGCGTGGACGTCAAGCACACGTACCGCGGCGACCTGGTGCTGTCGCTCGTCGCCCCTGACGGGTCGGTCCACCCCCTGGAGGACTTCGCCGACGGCGACAGTGCGGACGACGTCGTGAAGACGTACACCGTCGACGCCTCGTCCGAGACCGCGTCCGGTACATGGAAGCTGCGCGTCCGCGACATCGCGACACAGGACACCGGCCGGATCGACAGCTGGAATCTGACCTTCTAGAGGGAGAGGGCCCCAGGGCGCGCACGCCCCCCCTGTCACCCCTTGCTTGGCCTATCGAAATTCGATAGGTTCCCATCGTAAGTCGATTGAAGGATGGGACATGGGGAAGCTGGCAGTGTGCGCGCTGCGCGCCGTGCTCGTGGTGTTGCTCGTCGGCACCGTGCTGGTCCAGGCATCGATGGTGTGGGCGTTGGTCAGCGGGAACGACCCGGAGGACGGGTCACTCCCGCTGACCGCGCTGCGCGTGATCACGATCCTGGGCCTGACGGCGGCCCAGGCGGCCCTGGTCTGCGTATGGCGGCTGGTGACGATGGTGCGCCGCAGAACCGTGTTCTCCCCCGCCGCCTTCCGGTACGTGGATGTCGTGATCGGCTCGATCGTGGCGGCTGCCCTCGTGTGGTTCGCGGTCACGATCCTCAACGCGCCGGGCCAGCGGGACGACCCGGGCGTCACCGTCATCATGGGTGGCATCGGTCTGGCCATCCTGGGGGTCGCGCTCATCGTGCTCGTGCTGCGGATGCTGCTCGCGCAGGCCGTCGCTCGCGACGTCGAGGCGTCACAGATGCAGGCCGAACTGGACGAGGTGATCTGACACCGGTCGCCGTCGGGCCTTCGCGTGCGGGCGGCCGGTGGCATTGCCTTGCGCTTTGTGGGTAGGCGCGGATCGTGTTGGACGAATACTCGAAGGACGCGGCGGCCCCCATGGATCAGGAAGTGGGAGGAAACGCCCCGGATCCGCTGTCCGCCGGCGCCATTTCCGTATCGGCGGCGTTCGACGGAGACACCGGGATCGCAGAAGCCCGCGACCTGGCCCGGACGTTCCTGACCCGGGTACAGGCGGTGCACGGCCTGCCGGTCTCCAGCCGGGCCATGGGGATGGTGCAGCTCGTGGTCAGCGAGCTGGTCACCAATGCCCGCAAGTACGCTCCCGGCCCCTGCCTGCTGACCCTGGACGTCGTGGACGGGGTCGTGCGGACCAGCGTGTGGGACAGCAGCACCCGGCTGCCGGCGATCCTGGCGCCCGACCCGAGCCGGATCGGACAGCACGGCCTGGAGATCGTGGCCGCCGTCTGCGTCGGCTTCGCCATCCACCGCGAGCCGGTCGGCAAGCGCATCACCGCCGACATCGTGCTCGCCGACGACCCCGGCGGGTCCCCGGCCGGCCACCAGGTGCTGTAAGGCCGACACCGAAGGCGGTGCGGCCAGGCACCGTACTCGCAGACGCCGGCCGGCCCACGCCCATCGCGGCCGGGCAGCACCCCCGTTACTACTCCGCCGCCACGATGCGCTCCACGGCGGCCGTCACCAGTTGTTCACGCTCCGCCTCCGTGAAGACGTCCGGCAGGGTGAGCTGCTCGACGATCAGCCAGTTCAGCGTCAGCATGAGCAGCTTGACAGCCGTGGCGTCGCCAGGGAGGCCCGAAGCCTCGTGGTGGGCGACGTTGGCGTCGACGTCGGCGCGGACCCGCTCGGTGAGGACCTTGCGCAGTTCGGGGCGCCGGGTGGCCTCGAGGCGAAGTTCCAGCAGGGCGAGGTAGCCGGTGCGGAAGGACGCGATGCGGCCGACCAGCTCACGCATCAGACCGGCATAGGTCTCCCGGTCGCGGCCGGCCGCCTGCTGTCGCGCGACCATCGCCTCGTCGGGCTGGAGCCGCTCGTACACCCGGGCGCCGGCCTGCGTGAACAGGTCGTCGCGACTGGCGAAGTAGTTGGACGCCGTGCCGGCCGGGACGGAGGCCGCGGCGTCCACGGCCCGGAACGTCAGGCCGCGTGCCCCTTCCCGGGCCAGCACCTCGATCGCCGCGTCCACCAGGGCCGCACGCCGCTGGTCGTTCCTTCTCACCATTGACACCACTCCAGGCGTAGTACTACGTTCAAACCACTTCGATCAGAGTACTACGCGTGGGGGACCAGGGTGCGAAAGCTCGTGTACTACATCGGCATCTCGCTCGACGGCCGCATCGCCGGCCCCGGCGGGGAGTTCGACTTCTTTCCGCAGGGCGACGAACAGCAGGCCGCCGCGTACACGAACTGGATGAACGCGCTGTATCCGGAAACCGTCCCGACGGCCTACCGCGCGGCCGCCGGCGTGGCCGACGAGCCCAACCGGCGTTTCGACACCGTCGTCATGGGTCTCGGCACCTACCGCCTCTCCCTCGACAACGGGATCACCAGTCCGTACGCACACCTGCGCCAGTACGTCGTGTCCAGCACCCTCGAGCCCGACGTCGACCCAGCCGTCACCGTCGTGGCGAGCGACCCGCTCGGCCTCGTCCGCGAGCTCAAGGGCGAGGCCGACGCCGGCCAGGACATCTGGCTCTGCGGAGGCGGCCGACTCGCGGGGACCCTGTTGCCCGAGATCGACGAGCTGCTGATCAAGACCTATCCGGTCATCGCGGGGAGCGGAATCCCGGTGGTCGACGGCGCCTTCGACCCCACCGTCCTCGAGGTCGCCGAGCGCACCGCCTTCCCCGGCGGGGCCATCCTCACCCGCCTCACCCGCCGCTGGTCCGGGCCACCGGTCGATCGGCCTCAGTAGTCGAGGTCGATGTAGTCGATGTCGTTGAGGGCGACGTCCGAGAGTCCCAGTGCCCGGGCTCCGCCGTCCTGGAAATAGGTTTCCTTGAACCCGTCGGCGATGATCTGCCGCAGTTGCCGGTCGCCGGCGCCTGCTTCGCGGGCGTCGAACAGCCGCTGCGCGTACGCCGGGGGGAGGTGCACCGTGAGTCGGCGGAAGCGGCCGTCGTCGGTCGTGCCGATCGGTGCCGTGTAGCCGAAGCGGGCTCTGGTCTCCACCGTGATCCCGCCTGTGGAGGCGGCCTCCTTGCGCCGGCGTCTGCGGACCTGAGGCTGCCACCGGGACCGGACCGCGGCATCGATCCTCCGCTGGATCTCCTGCGGCGGGTTCTTGCGCTCACCCGTGCGGTAGCGCTCCACCGACCGCCTGGTCACCCCGAGCTCCTCCGCCACGGCCCGGGTCGTCTTCAGCTGCTTCAGCAGGAAGTTGATCCGGCCCCTGAGTGTCTTGGGCGGAGTGCGGGTGAAGGCCTCCTGGTCGGCGCGCTCGATGGCGTCGTCGATTTCTCCCACGGCGTCCGTTCCTCTCGCAGGTCAGCCCTACTCGCCGTCGTCCAGGACGGCGTCGCCGCCCTTGACGTGGCGGGCGGGGTTCAGGCCCTTCTCCATCAAGTCGACCGCCCAGAGCATCTCCTGGACGCCCTCCGGCTTCGCCAGGCCCGGGGCGGGACCGAGGCGGAAGCCGCCGGGCTGGGACTTGCCGGAGGCCGCGTAGGGGAGGAAGTCCAGCGGCGAAGGGCCCGGGCTGGGGTAGACGACGCAGTCCGAGAGCACCGCGAGCGGGTACCGGCCCGTCAGCTTGGCCATGTTCAGCAGCTTGCGGTGCATGTTGACCCGGGCTTTGGAGATGACGGCGGCGCGGATGTCGGGTCGCCAGGTGGGCCGCTCCAGGGCCGGCCACCGGTCCCCCGGCTTGTAGTGGCGTCCCTGGGGGCGCTCACGGAGCTTGCCGATGCCGCCCTTGACGGTGGCCTTGATCGCGGCGAGGACGGCGGCCAGGGTTGGGTCGGTGTCCTTGTGCCGCTCCATCGCCGCGAGGAACTGCCGGTCGTCCAGGTCCCGGGTGACGCCGAGGTCGGCCAGGGTGTCGACGTAGGCGCTCTTGAGCCGGTCGTGCCACGGGTCCAGGTACGCACCCGTCGCACGGCGCAGGTAGGCCTCCAGCGGCTGCACGTTGTAGCCCAGTTCCTGGGCATAGGCGACCGTGTGGGTCTGGTACCAGGCGGGGCCGGACGGTCGTTCACCGCTCGGCGTGAAGGGGCTGGGCAGGCGTGGGTCCAGCTCCACGCGGCTCAGGTCGACCAGCCAGGAGCCGGGGATCTTCGGATTGAACTGCGGGCCGACGAAGTGCTCCGGCCCCGACAGTCCGACCGTGAGCCGGGCGGCGGCGGCGAGGAACGCGGTGTTGAGGTCCAGACCGACCGCGTAGGGCAGATGGCACTCCTCGTCGCTCAGCAGGTCCACCTCGCGCACCCACTGGTAGGCCTCCTCGTCGAGGAACCCCCCGCTCCAGCCGGAGTCGACGACCACGGGATGCTCCGGGGTGGCCTCGGGCGGCGCCGGGTCCACCGGCTGTGTCCCGAGCGAACCGGGGTTGTGGCCGGGCACCCAGTTGCCCGTGGTCTCGTCGCGGACCGCGCGGGTGGGCGGCCGCAGCGCCGTCATCAACTCCAGGCCCGAGACGGCGGTACTGCCACGTGGGGTGAGGACGCGGCGCGCGTAGACGCCGAGCGCCCGGGCGACATCGGCAGGCTCCGAATCCGTCACGCCCGGCCAGGACCGCTCGTCCAAGGCGTCCCATGACAGAACCGCCAACTGCACGCACTGCCGCCGACCTTCCTCGGCCTTGCGGTAGATCCGGGCCCACGGGCCGAACCCACGCTGCGTCAGCTGCCACCCCGCCTTCATCACCTGCACGACGACCGGATGGTCCTGGGGCAGGCGCAGCGAACGGCGCTGTTCGTGACCCTCCAGTCGCTCGGGCAATCCGAGCCTCACAGCCGCCGCCGGGGTGAGCACCACCAACGGGTCGGAATCCTTGCCGTTGCGGTGCAGGCGCGGCGCGCCGAGGCCGGACTCGCGCAGTGTCCACTCCACCAGCTGCGGCACGGAGGTGGCGGGGCAGTCGAGGACGATGCCGTCGGCACCGTACGCCGAGCCGTCGCCGTCGAGCACGACCAGCGGCCCGTGTGGGTACCGGGGATCGGCGGCGGGCGTCGCGACCTTCTTCGTGACAGGTCGCCGCGAGGACGCCGCCGGGTGACGGCCGGGGCGTTCGGGCGCGGTCGGCGCCGGCGCGGTGCGGGGCGTCGAGGTCTCGGCCGCAGGAGTGCGCGTCTGCGAAAGGAGCTCCGGCCGGGGCGCGTCGGCGGGGGCCCGCGGAGCTGGTGCGGGAGCCGGAGGAGCTGGTGCGGGGGCCGGGACGGGGGCGACGTGGGCGGGATACCTCGCCGCCCAGCCCTTCAGTAGCCGCTGGTAGGCCTCCAGGCGCGGCGACTTCGGCTCCGACCTGCCGTTCTCGTAGTTCTTCACCGTCTGTGTGGAGGTCTTCAGCGCGAGCGCGAGGCGCGCTTGGGTGATGCCGGCGGCCTCCCGCAGCCTGGCCCGCTCCGCCGGAGGGGGAAGCTGCGGTTCCTCCTCCAGCAGCGCGTCGACGGACGCAAACAGCTCTTCTTCGGAGGCCATGTCGATCTCCTCTCGCGCTTCCCCGGTCCTTGCGGACCTTAGCCTAGAATTTATCCCGTTCCTTTACCCCTGTCGGACGGCACGCGTGTCGGTGCCCGCCGGTGTGTGGATCACCGCACGGCCTGGTTGCGTCGTGCCTCTGCCGCCTTGAAGTAGTCGCCGCCTTTGCGCTTGATGTCGTCCGTGCCCCAGGCCTGTTCCCCGGCGGCGGCGGTGGTGCCGTCCTGTGCGGCATGCGGCCGCAGCGGTGCTCTGACCAGCCTGGGTATGTGCTTCGAGCAGTGGATGTAAGCCTCTTCGACCTCGACTTCGACCCACATCTGGGGGCGGCGGCCGGGCAGTGGATCGACGGGCAGGTCGGGATGGCCCCGGCGCATCGCCTCATCGGGGACCAGACGAGCGCGGCCGTTGACGTGCAAGCCGATGCGGTCCTCTGAGAAGTCGATCATCAGGAGGCCGATGTGCGGGTTCTCCCGGATGTTGCCGAGCGAGGCCATGACGCCGTTCCCCCGGTACTCCGGGTAGGCGAGGGTCGTGTCATCGAGAACGTGGAGAAAGCCGGGCGGCCCGGCGCGGAACGTGCTGTCGCACTGGCCCTGGCCGTCCGCAGTGGCGAGAAAGAACATCTCCTGGCGGGCCACGAACTCCCTCATCCTGGAGTTGAGCCGGTCCAGTACCTGTTCGTCGTAGAAGCGATCAGCGCGGCTGGTGGTACCCAACTCGCTCTGGATCTGGTGCTCTCCGTGGCTTCCGGGCCGGTCCGCCCGCTGATCCTGGTGCAACGGTCCTCCTGACAGGCGAACCAACGCCTGTGTCCGAGCCCTGCACCGGTGGTCCGTCGGCGCAGGTGACTCTGCCGATCCCCTCGGAGGCCGAATAGCGCTGACCGGCCACGCACATGAGGGTAGAGCAGGCGCTTGCATGCTCCGGCGGGCACCCGGTGTTCGCGCGCTCAAGTCGCCGGCCTCGACTCCGCTGATCTGCTGGGAGAGCAATCGGAGTGAGTACTCACTCATTGACGGAGTGAGTACTCACTCCGTAGTCTTGCGGTCATGACAGCAGCCAAGGAGAACGAGACCGCCCGCCGCCGCGCCCCGAGCATGTCGCCGGAGCGGCGCCGCGAAATGATCATCCAGACCGCCATCCCGCTGATCGCCGAGTACGGCGCCGCGGTGACGACCGCGAAGATCGCCCGCGCCGCGGGCATCGGCGAGGGAACGATCTTCCGCGTCTTCGCCGACAAGGACGAGCTGCTGCAGGCCTGCATGGCCGAGGCGCTCTCCCCCGAGCACGCGGTCCGCGAGCTCGACGCGATCGATGCCTCCCAGCCGCTGCCCGAGCGACTCGCGGAGGCGGCCGACGCGCTGCAGGCGCACATGGCCAGGATGGGCGCGGTCATGGGCTCACTGGGGCATCGCGGCGGCAAGCACCCCGGCACGGTGCGCGGCGCGGGACGCGCCGAGTCGACGACCCGTATCCGCGCGGCCCTCGTGGAGCTTCTTGAGCCCGACAGGGCCGCCCTGCGCCGGCCGCCGGAGCAGATCGCGGCCCTCTTCTTCGGGCTGCTCTTCACCCAGCCGCGTACCGAGGACGAGCCCGACCTGACCCCGCAGGAGCTGGTGGAGGTGTTCCTGCACGGGGCGCTCTCGGGCGGCGCCGAGTGAGCGGCGGAGATGGCCCTTGGGAGTCAGGGCCCTGGCGGTCCTGGCCCCCGCAACTGGTCATGCGTCCGGCCGCACAGCAGTGGGGGAGCCGAGCGTTCTCGCCCTGGTGCGACCTAGAGCGTCGGCGGGCCGGCCTCGATGCGGCGCAGCACGGGCGGCAGCCGATCCAGGTCCGGGCCGGTCTGGATCTGCCGCTCGTCCCACCAGGTGGCGCCGGCATCGCGCAGTGGAGCGATCACGTCCCTGGCCTTGGCCGCCTCCGGGGGCGTGGCCCCGCCGAGTACGAACTCGAAGGGGCGCGCATCGCCGGCAGGCCGGCGCTCGCGTATGTAGCCGACCAGTGACCGGACTTCGGCCACGTCGGGTACGTGACCATGCCGGGCCGTCTCGAAGAGCGGTACGGCGCCATCCCACCGGGCTGCTCGCCGCATGGGCGGGCGCCGCGGCCAGAATCCGCCGATCCACACCGGCGGACCGGGCTGCTGCACCGTGGCGGGCAGCAGCGTCACGTCCCGGACCTCGTAGTGCCGGCCTCGGTGGCTCACCGGCTCGCCGGTCCAGAAGCGCCTCAACAGCTCCAGTCCCTCGTCCAGTCGCTCGCCCAGCACGTTCGGCTCTGCGGTGTCGCCGAAGCTGCGGTATTCGTCTTCGATCGGGCCGCCCAGTCCTGCGGCGAAGGTCACCCGGCCGCCGCTGAGCTGGTCCAACGTGGCCACCTGCCGGGCGAGTTGCTGCGGACGACAGCGAGGGACGGGCGTCAGCAGGGTGCCGAGCCGGATTCGTGAGGTCGCCAGGGCGGCTGCGGTCAACAGCATCCAAGGGTCGGCGAACGGGCGCCCCTGATGGTGTCGATGCAGCACGTGGTCCCAGACGAACAGCCCGTCCCAGCCGGCCTGCTCGGCGGCGGCCGCGACGGTCGCGACGTTACGCGGGTCCGCGAAGTCGCCGAAGTTGGGGATGTTGACGGAGAAGCGCATCCCAGCAGGATGTGCGGCCGGCGGTGGAGGGTCCATCGGTTTTCCCGGCCAATGGTCTTGGATGAGGATGCGCAAGTCACTGAGCCAGGAAACGGGGGATCGTGGACGAGACGTTTGACGCCGTTGGAGAAGCATTGTGTTGTGCCGCGACCATCCGGCTGGGCGGTGCCGTGCAGGTGCTGACCGAGCGATCTGATCTGTTCGACCGTTACAGCGTGATCATGGCCGGAGTCCGGAGCATCGCGGCGTTCCTTGACGGCCGAGAGCTCGACGACGACCTCGTGGGCTCTGCGTTTGCCGAGAGCTGGTCCATGGATGCCAGGTACCCGGCGCAGCTCGTGGGCCATGCCTTCGTCAAGGACTGGACGTTTCTGGTCTTCGGCACGCTGGTGATGACCAGGCCGAGGCAGCAGAACATCGTGGCAGCGCTGACGCTGGACTTCGCATCCAAGGCGGCGGCTGCTTGGCCGTCCGCCATCGGTATCGACTCCTTCGACAGCCTCGCCCGCTTCGAACTGGCCTGCCGGCAGGAGGCGGAAGACCGTCTCCTGAGGGACGGTCTGCCCGCTCTGTGGAGACTGGCCGAAGTTCGGTCGAAGCAGTACCGCCAAGCGGCAGAAGAGCTGGTCGGGTAGTCGACACTCAGCCGGTGGGTCGAGGCCACCCGACCCGGTGGCTTCTTCCAGCCTACGGGGTGGGTGGGTTGTGAGGGCCTGGCTGGGCCCGTGCCGCCTGTTCTCGCTGCCGCCGTCATCGCCGCGTGGCCGATGTGGCGTATGCCCGCTGGCCGACGCCCGCAGAGGACGTGGGGTGGTGACGAATGGCCAGCGACAACAGGGCCGCGGCTGCGCAGGCCGCACCCAGGGCGAGCCAGACGGGGTTGTAGCTGCCGAACGTGTCGCGGGCGACGCCTCCGAGGAAGGAGGCCGACGCGGCGCCGACCTGGTGTGCTGCGTTGGTCCAGCCGAAGACGATGGCACTGTCCTCTCCGTGGAAGGTCCGGCACAGGGCGATGACCGGTGGCACGGTCGCCAGATCGAGCAGGCCGAAGGCGACCACGAAGACCAGCATGGGCGCGCTGACCGTGGCGGTCAGCGTCAGCGGCAGGCTGACCATGAGCAGGCCCCGCAGGAGGAAGTAGACGGCGAGGAGCCGACGGGCGTCCATGCGGTCGGTGAGCCATCCGGAGGCGATCGTGCCGACCACGTTGAAGATGCCGATGAGTGCCAGCAGGGTCGATGCTGTCGTGACAGGCATGCCGTGATCGTGGGCGGCCGGGGTGAAGTGGGTCCACATGATGCCGTTGGTGGATGCGCCGCAGATGGCGAATGTGCCGGCGAGCAGCCAGAAAGGGACGGTCCGGGCGGCGCGGCTCAGCACGGTCAGGGTGCGGCGGGCGGCGCCGGGGACAGGCTCGGGCCGCGGGATGAAGGTGTTACTGCCGTAGGGGCGCCGCCCCAGGTCGGCGGGGTGGTCGCGCAGTACGAGGCAGACCAGTGGGCTGATCGCCACGGCGGCGAGGGCGAGGGTGACGAGGGCGGGCCGCCAGTCGTAGCGATCGATGGTCCATGACAGGGCGGGCAGGAAGACCATCTGGCCGAGGACGCTGCCGGAGGAGAGGACGCCCGTCACGAGGCCGCGACGGGTGGTGAACCAGCGGTTGGTGACGGTGGTGCCGAGGGTCATCGCCAGTGACCCGGTGCCCAGGCCGACGAGAAGGCCCCAGAAGAGAGTGAACTGCCAGGCGGCGTTCATCGCGGTGGTGAGCATGGCACCCGCGGCCACGGTCCCGAGCGCGGCGAGGACAACTCGGCGGATGCCGAACCGGTCCATCAGGGCGGCGGCGTAGGGAGCCGTGAGTCCGTACAGGACCATGTTGACCGAAGCGGCCAGGCCGATGGAAGCCCGGGACCAGTGGAACTCCTGGCGCAGGGGGTCCTGCAGAAGGCCCGGCATGGTGGAGAAGGCGCCGGCGACGATGATCACCGCCCCGGCGACGGCGGCTACCCACCAGGCGCGGCGCCCGGAATCCTCGGTGTGATGGCCGGTTGTTTCATACATGTCTTCATCGTTGAGTGCGACGGACGACCGAAACCACTGGCCGTTTGGACACGTAGTGAAAGAATCTGGTCATGATGGTCAGTGGTGAAGGGGTGCACACAGTCGTTGTCCTGGTTCGTTCCGGGTTGCTGCCCATGGAACTCGGGATCGTGCACCGGCTGTTCGGCACTGCGGTGGATGCCACCGGTCGGCCGCTGTATTCGGTGGTGACCTGCGCGGCGGAGCCCGGTGAGATGTCCACGGAGGCCGACTTCACCGTCAACGTGCCGCTGGGACCGCGGGCATTGCGCCGAGCGGACACGGTCATCGTGCCCGCCGCCGTCGAGGATTACCGTCCCCAGCGGCGGGGTCAGCTGAGCCCGCCGGTACGAGCCGCCCTTGAGGAAGTGCCGGAAACGGCGCGTCTGGCGTCCATCTGCACCGGGTCGTTCGTGCTCGCGGCGGCCGGTTTTCTCGCGGGTCGCCGGGCGACGACGCACTGGAAGTCCTGCCCGGAACTCGCGGCGCTGTACCCGGAGATCGAGGTGGACCCCGATGTGCTGTACACCGACGACCGCCGCGTTCTGACCTCCGCGGGGGTCGCTGCCGGGATCGATCTGTGCCTGCACATGATCCGCAGCGACCACGGCGCCGACATCGCCAACACCGTCGCCCGCGGCACGGTGGTCCCTCCGCACCGCGAAGGCGGCCAGGCCCAGTACATCGACCGTCCCGTACCGGAATCCGACGACAGCTCCCTCGCCGCGGTCCGCGCCTGGGCTCTGGAGCACCTCGGTGAGCCCCTCGCCCTGGAGGATCTGGCGGGACGGGCGGCGACGAGCGTACGCACGCTGTCGCGCAGGTTCCGTAAGGAGACGGGGATGCCTCCGATGCAGTGGCTCGGTCAGCAGCGCCTGCAGTACGCCCGTAGGCTGCTGGAACGTACGGACGAGCCCGTGGACCGCATCGCGGCCGAGGCCGGCTTCGGCACGGGCACCGCTATGCGCCAGCACTTCCGCGAAGCGCTGGGCGTGTCACCGCGCGCGTACCGCAACACCTTCCGTGGAGGGGGGTGAGGGCACACTGCGCGTCCTCAAGGCAACACCCGGCCGGTAGCCACCCGGCGGCGGCTCCGGCTGTTCGGTGGAGCTGTCAGGACAAGATCTCGACGTAGCCGTCGCTTCCGTGTACCCGGATACGCTGCCCGTCCCGGATCAGTCGGGTGGCCCGGTCCACGCCCACGACAGCCGGCAAGCCGTACTCGCGTGCGATCACCGCACCATGGGTCATCAGACCGCCCACCTCCGTCACCAGGCCCGCGATCCCGACGAAGAGGGGCGACCAACTGGGGTCCGTGAAGGCCGTGACCAGGATGTCGCCCGCCTCGAGATCGGCTTGCGCCATGTCGAGAATGACGCGGGCCCGTCCCTCGATGGTCCCTCCGGAAACCGGCAGGCCGATCAGGGCACCGGCCGGCACGTCGTCGCGCCGGTACGCCCCGTTGACGGCCTCGCCTTCCGAGGTGAGGACCCGGGGCGGTGTGAGCGCGCGGTACGTCCCGAACGCCTCCTTGCGCTGCCGGACGAGCTGGTCGTCCACCTGCTTCGAGCGGACGACATCGTGGAGTTCCTCGAACGTGAGGTAGAAGATGTCCTCCTTGTCGGCGAGCACCTCGGCCCGCAGGAGACGGTCGGCTTCCTCCAGCAGGGCCTGCTTGTAGACGAAGTAGCGGCTGACGATGTCGTACTTCGGGTACTCGCGGTATCCGATGAAGGTGCGGACCCGGTCGATCATCCGCTTGGTCTCGTCGGCTTTGGCCTCCCCGTCGGGGAGGGCCCGCAGGCGTGACAGGACGTCCTGTTCCTTCTTCCACGCCTCCTGCCGGCCCTGCTCGAAACGCCGCTGGGCGGCGCCCGGTTCGAAGTTCCTGACGTTGTCGAGGATCGCCGGCACGAGCGTGCCGGGCCGCTCGCGCCAACGGGGCCTCGTGATGTCGATCTCTCCGGCACAGCGCATGCCGTACCGGTCGAGGTAGGCCTCGAGGGCGTCGCGCGCTTCGGTGCCGCCCGCCAGCTTCGGCAACTCGTCCAGGAAGCTGTCGTCGCCGGCGTTCTGCAGGAACGCCACCACCTGCGCATGGGGGCGGATCGCGTCCGCGACGTCGAGCAGCGCCAGTCCCATCTCTGACGTGACGTTGTCGGGGGCGGACAACGTCAGGGTGTCAGCCGCGTTCTTCTCCCCCAGCCATTCCTGCAGCTTGTCGTTGAGCCACCAGGTGGCCTCCATCCCCGCCATGATCGCCTGGAGACTCAGCGGATCGCTGAGCACTCGCTTGTGCTCCTCGAAGGCCTCCCAGAGGAAGTCGAAGAGAGCCGGCCCGGTCTTCGTTCGGATGTCGCGCCGCAGGGCGGCGATCGACGCCTGGCTGCGTTCGATCAGCCCGGCGACGACGGCCGGATCGGTCTCGATCGGGGTGGGTGCGCCGCCACCGGCCCGCGGTCCGCCGGGGGCCGGGTTCGGGTCAGGGTCCGGGAGCGAAGGGACGAAGTCGGCGCGGTCGAGGACGGTTTCCAGCGCGTCCCTGGTCAGGGGATCGCCCCTCCCCACGAGGTCCAGGAGGCCGGCGCGGCTCGCGGGCGAGGACAGGGCCCGGGTGGCGTCGACGAACAGCCTGCCGCCGGCGTCGGTCATCCGGGCCATGGCCGTCAGCTTCCACACGGAGAGCCCCAGGGGCTTCATGGGGTCGGTCATCATCTGCTGATGGCCGACGGAGACGTAGACGTGGTGGTCCTGGTCGTCGGTCTCGGGGATGGGGAAGAGCGTGGTGATCGGCCGGCTCTGAACCATCCGGAAGCCGTCATCGACAAGGCACCATTCGATGTCCTGGGGGCGGCCGAAGTGCTCTTCGATGCGCCGCCCGAGCTGCACGAGCTGCACGACCTGCGCATCCGTCAGCGCCGGCTGCCGCTGTTGCCGCGCGTCGACCGTCACCTGCTGCGTGCCGCCGTCCGGCAGGGCGTGAACGGCACGTTGTTTGGCGGCGATCGTCCTCTCGACGACCTCGCCGTGGCGCACCTTGTAGACGTCCGGGTTCACCAGGCCGGAGACCAGCGCCTCGCCGAGGCCGAAACCCGCATCCACGGTGGCGACCTTCCGGTTGCCCGTGACGGGGTCGGCCGTGAACAGGATGCCGGACGCATGCGGGAAGACCATCCGTTGCACGACCACGGCCATGTCGACCATGCGGTGGTCGATGTCGTTCCGCTGGCGGTACGTCACGGCCCGCTCGGTGAAGAGCGAGGCCCAGCACCGGCTGACATGCCGGAGGACGGCCGTCGGTCCCACGACGTTGAGGTACGTGTCCTGCTGGCCGGCGAAGGAGGCCGTCGGCAGGTCCTCCGCCGTGGCGCTGGATCGGACAGCGCAGGCGGCTTGCTCACCGAGTCGGGCGACGGCCCGGGTGATCTCTGCCGCGAGATCGTCCGGGATGGCAATCTCCTCGATGGTCTTGCGGATCTGCGCGCCGAGCGTGCCGATCGCCTCCCGGTCGTCCGGGTTCGAGCGGGACAGCCGATCCAGCAACCCCTCGATCGACGGCGATTGCGCCATGATCTGCCGGAAGGCGTCCGTCGTCACGCAGAAGCCGCCCGGCACACTGATGCCCTCGATCCGTGCGAGCGCGCCCAGGTGGGCACCCTTGCCGCCGACGACCGCGAGGTGCGTCTCGTCGACATCATGGAGATCCAGCACGTACCGCTCGGTCATCGCGATACCCCCCGCTCCGCCGAACCCATGGTCGAGCACGTCCCAATCTCCGACACACGCACCTCGTGTCCCCGTTTCCGCAGGTAGTGACTTCGGTCGACGATTCTGCGACAGGAACCGGGCCTTGCCGCAAGCCCCCCGGTGCGCTATAACTTGGGAGAGGCAAGGAGAGATCTCCTTGCCTTCGTGCTTTTCGGGCCCCGCTGCACCGGCGCCGGCATCTGGCCCTGGCCCTGGCCCTACGGGTGGCCCGCCCCCCACCTGCTGCTGCTCGACGAACCCACCGACCACCTCTCCCCTCGGCTGTGCGACGAGCTGGGGGAGGCGCTGGGCACCGACGGTCCGGGGGCGATCGTGGTCGCCAGCTGTGCCTGGAACCGGATCATGAGTGAGGGGCGAGGACTGGGCGCTGAAGCCGGGGTGACGATCGCGCTCTGCTGGTTCGGCACCGCCTGAAGCGGTGACGCTTCCTGCGCAGTGGTCAGGTGATGCAGCGGCCCGTCACGGCACCCCGGGCGGCGCTGAAGCCGCCCGGGTCTCAGCCTGTCCACCGGGTCTTGATGAGCGGCGCATCCCGCGGCAACTCCCGGCAGCCCTTGATGGAGTGAGCCCTGACCTACAGGCCCAAGTCGAGCGCGAGGCACGAGCTGCGTGTGCTCCACCTCTTCGGCCATGTCGGCGAAGCGGATGCGCTCGGGAAGCGTGCCGTACCGCGACTGCCGTGCCACTGCGGCGCTGTCCCGCGTCGGTTCCCTGCCCATGACCGGTCTCCCCTTCGCCATCACACTGTCGCCTCGGACGAAACAACGGCATGCCCTCGCAGGCGTCACCGGTCCAGGGGGTGATGCTCCTCCCGTGAGTGCGTCAGACGGTGATGGTCTTGTACTCGGTGCGCGTCCCGGGCCCTACCGCGCCGTACTCGCGCCAGATGCCGCCGGAACGGGCCGTCGAAACGGACCCCGTCGCCCTCGTCGTCGTAGGCGATGACGACCAGGACGGCCGGGCTCTGGGCGTGAGCAACGCCTCCGTCGTCGAAGTCGCGAACGCCTACTTCCGTGAGCGGCCGGACATCCCCCCGGCGACGCGCCTGGCCCTGAC
>NZ_JBEOXI010000166.1:0-18675 GCF_040296465.1 Streptomyces sp. NPDC002130 | reverse complement strand
CGCATCTCGGCGGCGGCCTCCTTGACCGGCGGCTTCCCGGCCTGGTGCCGGGCGACACCGACGAGGTCGGTCTCGGCCTTGATGAGGATGGCGCCGAGGGCGGCCAGGGTGCCGAGGAAGGCCCACAGCCAGTCGATGCGGCCGCTGCCCCACAGGTCGGCGGCGCGCAGGCCGAAGCCGACGAGCACGGCGGCGTCGGTCAGGTAGGCGCCGACACGGTCCAGGTAGACCCCGTTGAGCGAGTACTGCTTCTTCCAGCGCGCGATCTCGCCGTCGACGCAGTCCAGCAGCAGATACATCTGGACGCACACCACACCGAGCACGGCGCCCGCGATCCCCGGCACGAGCAGTGCCGGGGCCGCGAGCACACCGAAGACGGTCATCAGGTAGGTGAGCTGGTTGGGCGTGACCCTGGTGTTGACCAGGTAGCGGTCGACCCGCAGGGACACCTCGCGCATGTAGAGGCGTCCCATCCAGTGCTCACCGCTGCGCCGGTCCTTCACCCCCGCGGGGTGAACGACGGGGCGGAGTTCAGCTACCGATGGCCTTGACATAGTCGGTGTAGATGTCCTTGATCTGTTCGGTGTTCAGGTCGAGGTGTTCGAGGATGGTGTAGCGGCCGGGCCGGGTTTCCGGGGCGAACTCGACGGCCTTGACGAACTCGTCCGTCGTGAAGCCGATCTCGTCCGGCAGCACGGGCAGGCCGTGGCGGCGCAGCACCTCGGCCATGTACGCCGATTCCTCGTGCGCCCCGCGCAGCCACATCGCGAAGGCCGCGCCGAGGCCGCACTGCTCGCCGTGGGCGGCGGCGCGCTTCGGGTAGAGCAGGTCGAAGGCGTGGTTGATCTCGTGGCACGCCCCGGAGGACGGCCGTGAGTCGCCCGACACCGACATCGCGATGCCGCTGAGGACCAGCGCCTCGGCGAGCACCTGGAGGAAGTCGTTGTCGCCGATGCCGCCCGGGTGCCGCAGCACGGCCTCACCGGCCTGGCGGGCCATGGCCGCCGCGAGGCCGTCGATCCGTTCGCCCTTGACACGGTTGGCCAGCTCCCAGTCGGCGATCGCCGAGATGTTGGAGACGGCGTCGCCGATGCCGGCGCGGACGTAGCGGACCGGGGCCTCACGGATGACGTCCAGGTCGATGACGACGGCGATCGGGTTCGGCACACCGTAGGAGCCGCGGCCCGCGTCGTTGTCGAGGGTGGCGACCGGCGAGCACAGGCCGTCGTGCGCGAGGTTCGTGGGCACGGCGACCAGGGGCAGGCCGACGCGTGCCGCGGCGAACTTGGCGCAGTCGATGATCTTGCCGCCGCCGAGGCCGACGACCGCGTCGAAGTGGCCGGCCTTTATGTCGCTCGCCAGCCGCACCGCGTCGTCGAGGGTGCCGCCGCCGACCTCGTACCAGGTGGCGCCGGGCATGCTCGGCGAGATGCGCTCGCGCAGCTTGGCGCCGGAGCCGCCGCTGACGGCGACGGCGAGGCGGCCGGAGTGCGAGATGCGCTCGTCGGCGAGGACGCACGCCAGGTCGTCGAGGGCACCCGGGCGGATGTCGACGACCAGCGGCGAGGGGATGAGCCGGGTCAGTACTGGCATGCGATCTCCCGTCCCCGGGCGAGATCGTCGTGGTTGTCGATCTCCACCCACTTGACGTCGCCGATCGGCGCCACGTCGATACGGAAGCCGCGGTTGACGAGCTCCTGGTAGCCGTGCTCGTAGAACTGCTGCGGGTCGGTCTCCCACACGGCCTTGAGAGCGTCGGCCAGCTCGGGGGCGGCGTCGCCCTCGATGAGGGTGACGCCGATGTACTCGCCGGTGGCCTCGGCGGGGTCCATCAGCTTGGTGATCTTCGTCATGCCCTTCTCGGCGTCGACGACGACCTTCATCTCCTCGTCCGCGAGGTCCTTGACCGTGTCCAGGGCGAGGATGATCTTCTTGCCGTCGCCGCGGGCGGCGAGCAGCGTCTTCTCGACGGAGACCGGGTGGACGGTGTCGCCGTTGGCGAGGATCACCCCGTCCTTGAGGGCGTCACGCCCGCACCACAGGGAGTAGGCGTTGTTCCACTCCTCGGCCTTGTCGTTGTCGATGAGGGTGAGCTTGAGGCCGTACTTCTGCTCAAGGGCTTCCTTGCGCGCGTACACCGCCTCCTTGCGGTAGCCGACGATGATCGCGACCTCGTTGAGACCGATCTCGGCGAAGTTGCCGAGGGTCAGGTCGAGAACCGTGGGTTCGCCTTCTATGCCCGCGGGGCCCACCGGCACCAGTGCCTTGGGGAGGCTGTCGGTGTAGGGGCGCAGACGCCGTCCGGCGCCGGCCGCGAGCACGAGGCCGATCATGCGGTTTCTCCTTCATCGTGTACGGCGGGTGCGCCGCCCTGGTGGGCGCCGACCCAGAAGCGGATGCTCTCGACGAGCACCACGAGGGCCACAGCCACGGCCAGTGCCGTGAGCGCGACCGTGAACTGCGAGGCGGTGAGCAGCGCGGCGAGGACGGTGACGAGCAGCGTCCGTCCTTCGTGCCCCCCGATGGAGCGCACCAGCCAGGCCGGGGGCGCTCCGGCGTCGCCGCGGATGCGGTAGACCGTGTCGTAGTGATGGTAGGCGACCGCGGCCACCAGCCCGAAGGCCGCCGGGAGGGCTCCGTTCACGTCCGCCTTGGCCGCGAGAACGAGGACCGTGCCGTATTCGGCGGCGCGCAGGAACGGCGGGACCAGCCAGTCGAGGGCGCCCTTGAGGGGGCGGGCGACGGCGAGGCCTGAGGTCAGGGCGTAGCCGAGGGCCGCGACGAGCGGCCAGGGGCCGCCGAAGTCCGTCAGCGCCGCGGTGAGGACGACGGCGAGAGCGCCGAGCAGGGCGACGACGGGGGCGGTGAAGCCCGGCAGCCTGCGAGCGGGCTTCTTGAGCGCCTCGGCGAAGCCCTGTGCGAGGGGGCCGCTGTCGGCGAGGTCGGCCAGGGCGGCGGCCGCCCGGTCGGTCCGCCTGGCCTTGCGGGTCAGGGAGCGCAGCACCCGCCCCGCCGTGGTGTACATCGCCGCGAAGGCGCAGCCGATGAGCAGCGCGTAGAAGGTGATGCGGGGAGTCGTGACCGCCGTGAGCACCGCGATCATCGCCCAGCGCTCGCCGATGGGCAGGACGATCATCCGCCGTACCCAGACCGTCCAGCCGACGCTGTCGAGCCTGTCGGATAGGGCGGCGGTGGGGCTGGTGTTGGCGGTGGCGTCGTGGTTGGCCTCGTTGAAGGAGAAGTCCACGACGTGCCGGCAGGTCTGCAGGACCATGGCGCCGAGGGCCAGGGCCCACACGTCGTCGCCGCCGCGGGCGGCGCCGAGCGCGAGGCCGGCGTAGTAGGCGTACTCCTTGGCCCGGTCGAAGGTGGCGTCCAGCCAGGCGCCGAGCGTGGAGTACTGCAGGGAGTAGCGGGCGAGCTGGCCGTCGGTGCAGTCCAGCACGAAGGACGCGATCAGCAGGACGCCGGCCGCGACGAAGCCGCCGCGGGTTCCGGTGGCCGCGCAGGCCGCCGCTATGAGGGCGGTGATCAGCGAGGCGGTGGTGACCTGGTTCGGGGTCAGGCCGCGGCGGGCGCACCAGCGGGCGATGTAGCGGGAGTACGGACTGATGCAGTAGGTGGTGAAGAAGCCGTCGCGGGCCTTCACGGCCGACTTCAGGCGTACGGCCTCGTCGTCGACGTCGCTCACGGCCTGCCGGGCCTCGTTGCGGGCCTGCGGGTCGGCGGGGACGGCGGCGACGAGACTGCCCAGCTCGGGGCGGTGCACGGCGGTGCCGTCGGCGTCGAGGGCGGTGAGGATGCGGTCGGCGAGGCTGCCGCCGACCAGCGTGGTGCCGCCGCCGGCGGAGTTCTCGCGGGCCATCGCCCGGGTCAGGGCCTGGCGGCCGGCGGGCTGGGCGGTGACGGCGCCGGGGATCGCGGCGAGCGGGAAGCGGGGGTCGGTGAGGCCGAGGCGCAGCGCGTGCACGTGGCCCACGAAGCGGGCGTCGACCAGGGCGACCCGCTCGTCGCCGGATACCTCGGCGAGGAGGGTCTCGGCCTCGGCGGCGTCGGTCGCGGTCCGGAGGTCGAACCCGAGGGACCGCAGGTCGGCCTCGATCGACGATCCGGGGACCGGCTGGCCGGTGAGGATGGCGGTCGACAACCGAATTCACTCCCTGGGTACCGACGCGTCCGCGTAGGTGACGTACATGATGGGGGCGCCTTCTCCGGTGGCTCCCGGGCGGCGTGTCGGCAGAGGCTATCGGATGCCGGGAGGGCCACGTTCACCGCCCGTTCGGCGGATGGATCGACGTGGTTCGCACGAGCCTTTGCCGCGATCATCATCGTGGATCCGGGGCCTGCCCCACAAACCGCGCCCCCCTTAAGCGGACATCGAGGACATTGCGCTGGCTGTGTCCTTGGCCGCATAGGGTGGGCGACCATGACGTGGCTGATCACCGGCGGTGCCGGCTATATCGGAGCACATGTGGCCAGGGCCATGACCGAGGCCGGGGAACGCGTTCTCGCCCTGGACGACCTGTCGGCCGGGGTTCCCGCGCGCCTCCCTGTCGAGGTCCCGCTCGTGCGGGGCTCCTCGCTGGACGGGGAGCTGCTGAAGCGGGTCTTCGCCGAGCACGGCGTGACCGGCGTGGTGCATCTCGCGGCGCGCAAGCAGGTCGCCGAGTCCGTCGCGCAGCCGACGCGCTACTACCGGGAGAACGTCGGCGGCCTCGTGACCCTGCTGGACGCGGTCGCCGAGGCCGGGATCGAGCGCTTGGTGTTCTCCTCGTCGGCCGCCGTGTACGGCGACCCGGGTGTGGACCTCATCACGGAGGACACCCCCTGCGCGCCGGTGAACCCCTACGGCGAGACCAAGCTGGCCGGGGAGTGGCTGGTGCGGGCGGCGGGGCAGGCGCACGGGATCTCCACCGTATGTCTGCGCTATTTCAACGTGGCGGGCGCCGCCGCGCCGGAACTTGCGGACACGGGCGTCTTCAACATCGTCCCGATGGTCTTCGACCGGCTGACCCGCGACGAGGCGCCCAGGATCTTCGGCGACGACTATCCGACCCCGGACGGCACCTGCATCCGTGACTACATTCACGTCGCCGACCTCGCCGAGGCCCATCTGGCGGCGGCCCGGCGACTGGCCGGGGGCGGCGGCAAGGGTGATCTGACGGTCAACATCGGCCGTGGCGAGGGTGTCTCGGTCCGCGAACTCGTCACGGTCATCGGCGAGGTCACAGGCGACCGCCGGCCTCCGCTCGTCGAGGAGCGCCGCCCCGGAGACGCCCCTCGGGCGGTGGCATCGGCCGCCCGGGCGGCCGCCGAGCTCGGCTGGACCGCCCGGCGCGGGGTGCGCGAGATGACCGAGTCGGCCTGGCGGGGCTGGCAGCTGCACCACGGCTCCTGATCGACCGCGGCGCCCTGACCTGCGCATCGTTTCCGCAGGTCAGGGCACATGACAACGGTGTTCAGTGCCGCTTTGCACATACCCCCTCCCCGTAGTTCACTGGGGTCCCCGAGCACGATCAGGCGAACACAGGGAGGCTGACTTCTCATGGGGGCTGGGCACGATCACGGGCACGCGCACGGCGCGGGGGCCGGCGGTACGGCGACCTCGGCGTACCGCGGCAGGCTGCGCGTCGCGCTGGCGATCACGCTCGGCATCGTGGTCGTGCAGATTGTCGGCGGCGCCCTGGCAGACTCCCTGGCGCTCGTCGCGGACTCCGCGCACATGGCGACGGACGCCCTGGGCCTCGGCATGGCGCTGCTCGCGATCCACTTCGCGAACCGGCCGCCCAGCGAGCGGGCCACCTTCGGCTACGCCCGGGCCGAGATCCTCGCCGCCCTGGCCAACTGTCTGCTGCTGCTCGGGGCCGGCGGGTACGTCGTGTACGAGTCGGTCCAGCGCTTCATCACGCCGGCCGAGACCGAGGGCCGGCTGGCGCTGCTGTTCGGTGCGATCGGCCTGGTCGCGAACCTGGTGTCGCTGTCGCTGCTGATGCGCGGGCAGAAGGAGAGCCTGAACGTGCGCGGCGCGTTCCTGGAGGTGGCGGCCGACGCCCTGGGTTCGGTCACGGTGATCGTCTCGTCGGTGGTGATCATGCTCACGGGCTGGCAGGCCGCCGACCCGATCGCCTCGCTCGTCATCGCGCTGATGATCGCGCCCCGGACGTGGAAGCTGCTGAGCGAGACGCTGTCCGTGCTGCTGGAGGCCGCTCCCAAGGGCGTCGACATGGCGGAGGTGCGGTCGCACATCCTCGCCACGGACGGTGTGGAGGACGTGCACGACCTGCACGCCTGGACGATCACCTCCGGTATGCCGGTGCTGTCGGCGCACGTCGTCGTCAGCTCGGAGGCCCTGAACGCGATAGGCCACGAGAAGATGCTCCACGAGCTCCAGGGCTGCCTCGGCGACCACTTCGACGTGGAGCACTGCACCTTCCAGCTGGAGCCGAGCGGGCACGCGGAGCACGAGGCACGGCTCTGCCACTGACGCGGTGGCTCCGGAGGCGTGTGAGTCGGTGGGGCAGGTGGGAGCAGACGGGGCAGGTGGGAGCTGGTGGGGCGCACTTCGACGTGCGTGCGCCGGAGAACGCAACCTTTCGCCACACGACCCGCGCCCTGAGCCCCACAGCCTCGGCAGGGACGAATTTCCGCCCGCCCGGCCGGGCACGATCATCTACCGGGCCCCTCTTTTTCCCGGCGTCCGACCGGTGCGGGCCGCGGTCCGCGCCGCCGCGCGGGACATGCGGGCGTGCCGCGAAGTGCCGGGAGTGCCGGATTCGTACGGCAGACTTGGGGCGCGAAGACCGATGTGAAGGATGGGTATGCCGATCACACCTGCCACCGCGACGCACCACCCGTCGAACGGCACCGCAGACGCGATTTTGCTGGAACTGGTCGACGAGGACGGCGTGACGATCGGCACCGCGGAGAAGCTCGCCGCCCACCAGCCGCCCGGTCAGCTGCATCGCGCGTTCTCGGTGTTCCTCTTCGACGAGTACGGCCGGCTGCTCCTCCAGCAGCGCGCGCTGGGCAAGTACCACTCCCCCGGTGTGTGGTCCAACACGTGCTGCGGCCACCCCTACCCCGGCGAGGCGCCGTTCGCGGCGGCGGCGCGGCGCACGTTCGAGGAGCTCGGCGCCTCCCCGTCCCTGCTGGCCGAGGCGGGCACGGTCCGCTACAACCACCCGGACCCGGAGTCCGGTCTGGTGGAGCAGGAGTACAACCACCTCTTCGTCGGCATGGTGCAGGCCGTGGTGCGGCCGGACGCGGAGGAGGTGGCGTCGACGGTGTTCGTGACCCCGCCGGAGCTGGCGGAGCGGCACGCCAAGGACACCTTCTCGTCCTGGTTCATGACCGTCCTGGACGCGGCCCGGCCGGCGATCAGGGAGCTGACGGGCCCCTCGGCCGGCTGGTGACCGGGGCCCGGCGACGGGCCCGTCAGGCGAAGCGCGCGGGTTTGAGCGGCAGGGCGGCCCAGATCACCTTGCCGCCGCTCGCGGTGTACTCGACCTCGCACACGCCGCCCGCCTCCCGGGTGACCTCGCGCACCAGGAGCAGTCCGCGCCCCCCGGTACGGCCGTGGTCCGTCTCCAGGGCGGTGGGCCGGTACGGGTGGTTGTCCTCCACGGACACCCGGAGCCACTCGGCGCCGACGGCCAGCTCGACGGCGATCGTCGGGGACAGCACGGCCGCGTGCTTCACGGCGTTCGTCACCAGCTCCGAGACGATCAGCAGCAGCCCCTGCGCCAGGTCGTCCGAGACCGGTACGCCCTGACGCAGCAGCAGGTCTCGTACGGCGTGCCGGGCCTGGGGGACCGAGGCGTCGACCGCTGGTGCGGTGAACCTCCAGATCCCTTCGTACGGCAGCGGATCCGCGGGCCCCGGGCCGAGGGGCGCCGCGCCGCCCTCTGGGCGCGGACCGAACCCACGCCCGTCGTCGTCCATAGTCCGGTCGCCACCCTCGCGCTCGATTGTCGCCACACACCGAGTGTTGGTAACGATGCGCCTCGCACCCCGGGACTGAACAGAAGTCAGCAAGTATCGAGCGCTTCTGACCGTTGGCGTATGACACGGTCAGTTGTGGGACTGGTCCTGTCCCTGTTGTGCCATCTCGGCGAACTATTCGGGTTGTACGGGTTTGGCATCCGGATAGCATCCGGCGCATGGAGCCGCAGCTGGAGCACCGCGTGACCGACTCGGTCGCGACGGTCGTCATACGTCATCCCGAGAAGCGCAACGCCATGACGGCCGCGATGTGGCGCTCCCTTCCCGTCCTGCTGGAGGAGCTCGCGGGGGACCCGGCCGTACGGGCGCTGGTGCTGACCGGTGAGGGCGGCACGTTCTGCGCCGGGGCCGACATCTCGACCCTGCGGGGCTCGCCCGAGGAGGCGCAGGGGCTGGCCGTGCGGGCCGAGGAGGCGCTGGCCGCGTTCCCGAAGCCGACGCTGGCCGCGATCCGGGGTCACTGCGTGGGCGGCGGGTCGCAGCTGGCGGCGGCCTGTGATCTGCGGTTCGCCGAGGAGGGCGGGCTGTTCGGTGTGACGCCCGCGAAGCTCGGCATCGTCTACCCGGCCTCCTCGACCCGGCGGCTGGTGTCCCTGGTGGGACCGGCCACCGCCAAGTACCTGCTGTTCTCGGGGGAGTTGATCGACGCGCAGCGGGCGCTGCGCACCGGGCTGGTGGACGAAGTGCTGCCCGAGGGCGAACTCGGCAAGCGGGTCGCCGAGTTCACCCGGATCCTGGCATCCCGTTCACAGCTGACGCAGGCGGCGGCCAAGGAGTTCGCGGACGGGCGCACGGACCGGGACGCGCACTGGGCCGGGCAGGCGCGCGCCAGCGGCGACACCGCCGAGGGTGTCGCCGCCTTCCTGGAGCGGCGGCAACCGCGGTTCGGCTGGAGCGTGCCTACGTCAGGGTGAGGTCGAGGTGCGACCGGAGCAGCTCGACGAGGTGCCCGGGGGCCTTCTCGGGCGATCCGGAGTCGTAGGGCGGCTGCGGGTCGTACTCGGTGGCGAGCTGGACGAGCTGGGCATGGTCGTCGCCCGCGATCCGGCCGAGGAGCATCAGGCCCATGTCGATGCCGGAGGAGACGCCGGCGGCGGTGACGTACTTGCCGTCGGTGACGACCCGCTCCCCCGTCGGCTCGGCGCCGTGGCGCTTCAGCTCCTCCAGGGCCAGCCAGTGGGACGTCGCCCGGCGGCCCCTGAGGAGTCCGGCGGCGGCGAGCAGCAGGGAGCCGGTGCACACGGACGTCGTCCAGGTGCTGGTGGCGTCGGCCGTGCGCAGCCAGGTGAGCAGGGGCCCGTCGGCCGCCAGCGGGAGGGGGCCCGGGCCGCCGGGGACCACGATGATGTCGGGGTGCGGTACGTCGGCCAGGGCCCGGTCGGCGGTGAGCGCGAGGTTTCCGGAGTCGTTCCGCACGGGGCCGGCCTGCTCGGCCACGAAGACGGTCTCCGCGCCGGGGACCCGGCCGAGGGTTTCGTAGGGTCCGACGGCGTCGAGGGCGGTGAAGCGGTCGTAGAGGACGATGGCGATCTGCATGGGGTCCCTTCGGTCTGCTGATGTCGATGGGGTCAGGGTGTGGTGGCGGGGCGGAAGCGGCGGCGGTACTCGGCCGGGGGCGTCCCCAGGGTTCTGACGAAGGCGCGGCGCATGGCCTCGGGCGTGCCGTAGCCGCTGGTGCGGGCGATCTCCTCGATGCCGTCGGCGGTGTCCTCCAGCAGGCGCCGGGCGTGTTCGAGGCGGACGCGGTCCACGTAGCGGCCCGGTGTCATGCCGGTCTCGGCGCGGAAGGCGCGGGCGAAGTGGCGGGGTGAGAGGCGGGCGCGGGCGGCGAGGGTGTCGACGCAGAGATCCCCGTCCGGGTGGTCGGTGATCCACCGCTGGACGTCCCGCAGGGGCTCGCGCTGTGCGGTCTGGGCCGCGAGCTGGGCGCTGAACTGGGCCTGGTTGCCGGGGCGGCGCAGGAACACCACCAGGTGTCGGGCGATGGTGAGGGCGGCGTCCCGGCCCAGGTCCTCCTCGACCAGGGCGAGCGCGAGGTCGATGCCGGCGGTGACACCGGCCGAGGTGGCGATGTGCCCGTCGCGCACGAAGACGGGGTCGGGGTCGATCTCGACGGCCGGGTGCTCGCGGGCGAGCCGGTCGCAGTAAGCCCAGTGGGTCGTGGCGCGGCGGCCGTCCAGGAGGCCCGCCGCGGCGAGCACGGCCGCGCCGGTGCAGACGGAGACCAGGCGGCCGGCGTGCGGGCCCCGCTCGCGCACCCAGGCCACCAGACGCGGATCGGGCCGCAGGCTGCCCGTTCCGCCGGGGACGAGGAGGATGTCCGGGTCCGGCGCGGCGGTCAGGGATCCGTCGGGTACGAGGGTCAGGCCGCTGGTGGTCCGCACGGGCGCGCCGTCCAGGGACGCCGTGCGGATCTCGTACGCGCCCGGGGCGAGCAGCTCCGCGCCCGCGAAGACCTCCACGGGCCCGGTGACGTCGAGACTCTGCAGGCCGTCGAAGAGGACGGCGAGAACCGTGCGCTGGACCATGCCGTCGATTCTTCGCGGGAGCGGAGTATGGCGGCAAGGACGAGTACCCCACCTTTCCTGCCACGGGCGCCGGGCCATGGAGTACATACCAAGCGGTTGGTAACCTGCCGGGCATGACGACTGCCGCTCTGGAGCCGCGCGCCGGCCGACGCTGCCACAACGTGCTCAACTCCCTGCACGCGACGCACTACTTCTCCCCCGACCTCGGGCGCGAGCTGGGCGCCGTCGGGGTCACCGACCCGCGTGCCGTGAACTTCGCCGTGCGGGCCGCCGCCTTCGGACCGGTCGGGGCCGGGGCCGTGACGGCCGCCTTCTACAACTACAAGTACGAACTCGTGGCCCGGTACGTGCCGGCGGTGTGGGAGACCGCCGCTCCCGGGCAGGTCCTGGCGGCACGTGCGCGTGCGGTCGACGCGACGTTGCGCCGGCTGCTCGGCGAGGAGGCCCTGGCGTCGGCGGAGATGGCCGAGGCCGCGCGGCTCGCGCTGCGTGCCGCCGAGGCCTGCTCGCGCGCGGCGCGGCCGCTGTACGCCGCCCACGCCGATCTGCCCGTCCCCGAGGAGCCGCACCTCGCCTACTGGCACGCGGCGACCCTGCTGCGCGAGCACCGCGGCGACGGGCACCTGGCCGCCCTGATGTCGGCGGGTCTCGACGGCCTGGAGGCGATGGTGACCCACACGGCGACGGGCAAGGGCATGACCCCGAGGTGGGTGTGCGCCACCCGGGGCTGGAGCCGGGACGAGTGGGACGCGGCGACGGACCGGCTGCGGGGGCGCGGGCTGCTGGAAACCTCCGGCGAACTCACCGAGCGGGGCGTGGCCCTGCGCCGGGAGATCGAGGACGAGACGGACCGCCTGGACCGCGCCCCGTACGAGCATCTCGGCCCGGCGGGAGTGGCCCGGCTGACCGAGCTGGGCGGGGTGTTCGCGCAGGCGGCGCTCAGGGCGGGGGCGTTCCCGGCGGATCTGATCGGCAAAGGGTGACGCATAGTGACGCGTCTGCGAGGTACCCGCACTCCACCGGCCGGCGCGGCCGGGAGTGGAGAAAGGGGAATTTCGTGTTCCGTGCTATCGCAGACGTGCTGCGCCAGATCGGCGGTGCCATCGCCACCGTCGTGACCCTGCCCTTCCGGGCCCTGGCCCGGCTGTTCGGCGGGGCCTCGTCCTCCACCCGCAGGGCCTGATCAGGACTCCGACCTGCCGGGTGCCGCCCTGATCCCCATGTGCCGGTGCCACCTGCCACAATTGCCGCGCAACCTCAGTGGAGAAGGCGGTACGGGATCGTGACGACACCCGGGTCCAACGGGTCCATCAACGCAGTGTCCATCGAAGGCAGGATCGCCGAGGAACTCGGCGTACGGGAGCGGCAGGTCAGGGCCGCCGTGGAACTGCTCGACGGCGGTTCTACGGTGCCCTTCATCGCCCGCTACCGCAAGGAAGCGACCGAGATGCTCGACGACGCGCAACTGCGCACCGTCGAGGAGCGACTGCGCTATCTGCGGGAGCTGGAGGAGCGGCGGACGGCGATCCTGGAGTCGGTGCGCGAGCAGGGCAAGCTCACCGAGGAGCTGGAGGCGAGCATCCGGGGCGCCGAGACGAAGGCGCGCCTGGAGGACATCTATCTCCCGTACAAGCCCAAGCGGCGCACCAAGGCGCAGATCGCCCGCGAGGCGGGGCTCGAGCCGCTGGCGGAGGGGCTGCTCGGCGATCCCGCCGTGGAGCCTCTCGCCGCGGCCGCCGCGTTCGTCGACGCCGACAAGGGCGTGGCGGATCCGCAGGCAGCCCTCGACGGCGCCCGGGCGATCCTCACCGAACGGTTCTCGGAGGACGCCGACCTGATCGGCGAACTGCGCGAGCGCATGTGGGTGCGCGGGCGGCTCGCCGCCAAGGTGCGGGAGGGCAAGGAGGAGGCGGGCGCGAAGTTCGCCGACTACTTCGACTTCGCCGAGCCGTTCACCGAGCTGCCCTCGCACCGCGTTCTCGCGATGCTCCGCGGCGAGAAGGAGGAGGTCCTCGACCTCGTCCTGGAGCCCGAGGAGCAGACGGACGGCCCCTCCTCGTACGAGGGGATCGTCGCCCACAAGTTCGGGATCGCCGACCGGGGCCGCCCCGGGGACAAGTGGCTGAAGGACACGGTCCGCTGGGCCTGGCGCACCCGCATCCTCGTCCACCTCGGCATCGACCTCAGGCTTCGGCTGCGTACGGCCGCCGAGGACGAGGCGGTGCGGGTCTTCGCGGCGAACCTGCGCGACCTGCTGCTCGCCGCCCCGGCGGGCACCCGCGCGACGCTCGGCCTCGACCCCGGCTTCCGTACGGGGGTGAAGGTCGCCGTGGTCGACGCGACCGGCAAGGTCGTCGCCACGGACGTCATCCACCCCCACGTCCCGGCCAACCGGTGGGACGAGGCCATCGCCAAGCTGGCCCGCCTCGCCAAGGAGCACGCGGTCGAGCTGGTCGCCATCGGCAACGGCACGGCGTCCCGCGAGACCGACAGGCTCGCCGGGGAACTGATCACCAAGCACCCTGAGCTGAACCTGACGAAGGTGATGGTGTCCGAGGCCGGCGCGTCCGTGTACTCGGCCTCCGCCTTCGCCTCGCAGGAGCTGCCCGACATGGACGTGTCGCTGCGCGGCGCCGTGTCGATCGCCCGCAGGCTCCAGGACCCGCTGGCCGAACTGGTGAAGATCGACCCGAAGTCGATCGGCGTCGGCCAGTACCAGCACGACCTGTCCGAGGTGAAGCTGTCGCGTTCGCTGGACGCGGTGGTGGAGGACTGTGTGAACGGCGTGGGCGTGGACGTCAACACGGCGTCGGCCCCGCTGCTCGCCCGGGTCTCCGGCATCACCTCCGGGCTCGCCGAGAACATCGTGGCGCACCGGGACCAGAACGGGCCGTTCAAGGCCCGCGGCGAGCTGAAGAAGGTGGCGCGGCTCGGCCCGAAGGCGTACGAGCAGTGCGCGGGCTTCCTGCGGATCCGCGGCGGTGACGACCCGCTGGACGCGTCGAGCGTGCACCCGGAGGCGTACCCGGTGGTCCGGCGCATGGTGAAGACCGCCGGGCAGGAGGTCGCCTCACTGGTCGGCAACACCGGCGTGCTGCGCTCGCTGAGGCCGCAGGACTTCGTGGACGAGAAGTTCGGTCTGCCCACCGTCACCGACATCCTGAAGGAGCTGGAGAAGCCCGGCCGCGACCCGCGCCCCGCCTTCAAGACGGCCGCCTTCAAGGACGGCGTGGAGAAGATCTCCGACCTGTCGTCCGGGATGATTCTGGAGGGCGTCGTGACGAACGTCGCCGCGTTCGGGGCGTTCGTCGACGTCGGTGTCCACCAGGACGGCCTGGTGCACGTCTCCGCGATGTCGAAGACGTTCGTGAAGGACCCGCGGGACGTGGTGAAGCCCGGGGACATCGTGAAGGTGAAGGTGCTCGACGTCGACATCCCGCGCAAGCGGATCTCGCTGACGCTGCGGCTTGAGGACGAGGCGGCCCCGCAGGGGCAGCAGGGCGGCTCCGGTGAGCGCCGGCAGCGGGGTGGGCGTCCGCCGCAGCAGCGGCAGGGTGGGCGCGGTGGTGGCCGGGGCGGTGGCGGTGGTTCGCGTCAGGCGCCGCCGCCTGCCAACAGCGCGATGGCCGATGCGCTGCGCCGCGCGGGGCTGGCGGATCCCAAGGGCGGCAAGCGCTGACTGTTCCTTCGGGGAGACCGTGGGGAGCTGCGGGCCCGTTGTGGCTGGTCGCGCTCGCGCGGCGGAGCCGCAATTCGAAACGGTCCCGCGCCCCTGGGAAAGAGGCGCTTCGCGCCCTTTCCGTTCTAGGGTTGCCGAATGCGTGCCATCACCTGGGAAGTATCCGGGAGCAAGGGGTTCGAGACCGCCTGGGTTCAGATCGCAGATGGCGTACTGCGTGCGCGTGGGCGGGCTGTCGGGACCGTTCCCGAGCCGTACTGGATCTCCTACGAACTCGAGACCGCCGAGGGCTTGGTGACCCGGCGGCTGAGCGTCGCGGCGGAGACCGGGGCCTGGACCCGCACCCTCGACCTGCGGCACGACGGTCATGGCCGATGGACCGCGAACGGCGAGCCGCTGCCCGCCGTCGACGGAGCGCTCGACTGCGACCTCGGGCTGTGCCCGCTCACCAACACCATGCCGGTGCTGCGGCACGGGCTCCATCGGGCGCCCGGCGAGCGGGAGTTCCTGATGGCCTGGGTCTCGGTGCCGGACCTGGCGGTGCGGCCGTCGCGGCAGACGTACACGCATCTCGGGCCCGGGCGGGTCCGCTACTCCTCCGGCGACTTCCGCAGTGACCTGGAGTTCGACGAGGAGGGGTTCGTCGTCGACTACCCGCGACTGGCCGGCCGACTGACGGCCCGTTAGCGCTCCGTCACCTTGCCGTCCGCCACCTCCAGGCGGCGGGTGACGTGCACGGCGTCCAGCATGCGGCGGTCGTGGGTGACCAACAGGAGGGTGCCCTCGTAGGCGTCCAGGGCGAACTCCAGTTGCTCGATGGCCGGCAGGTCGAGGTGGTTGGTCGGCTCGTCGAGGACCAGGAGGTTGACGCCCCGGCCCTGGAGCAGCGCCAGCGCGGCCCGGGTGCGCTCGCCCGGGGAGAGGCTCGCCGCCGGGCGCAGGACATGATCGGTCTTGAGGCCGAACTTGGCCAGGAGGGTGCGGATCTCGACCGGTTCGGTGTCGGGGAGGGCCGTGCGGAACGCGTCGAGCAGTGACTCCTCGCCGTGGAACAGCTTGCGCGCCTGGTCGACCTCGCCGAGCAGGACGCCCGAGCCGAGCGCGGCGTGCCCGGCGTCGAGCGGGACACGGCCGAGGAGGGCGGCGAGCAGCGTGGACTTTCCGGCGCCGTTCGCGCCCGTCACCGCCACCCGGTCCGCCCAGTCGATCTGCAGGGAGACGGGGCCGAGGACGAAGCCGCCGCGGCGCACCTCGGCGTCCCGCAGGGTCGCGACGACGGCGCCCGAGCGCGGGGCCGACGCGATCTCCATCCGCAGCTCCCACTCCTTGCGGGGCTCCTCGACGACGTCCAGGCGCTCGATCATGCGCTGGGTCTGGCGGGCCTTCGCGGCCTGCTTCTCGCTGGCCTCGCTGCGGAACTTGCGGCCGATCTTGTCGTTGTCGTTGCCCGCCTTGCGGCGCGCGTTCTTCACGCCCTTGTCCATCCAGGAGCGCTGCATCTGCGCGCGGTCCTGGAGGGCCGCCTTCTTGTCGGCGTACTCCTCGAACTCGTCGCGGGCGTGCCGGCGGGCGACCTCCCGCTCCTCCAGGTAGGCCTCGTAGCCGCCGCCGAAGAGGTTGATCTGCCGCTGGGCGAGGTCGAGTTCGAGGACCTTGGTGACGGTGCGGGTGAGGAACTCGCGGTCGTGGCTGACGACCACCGTGCCGGCGCGCAGGCCGCTCACGAAGCGTTCCAGGCGCTCCAGGCCGTCCAGGTCGAGGTCGTTGGTCGGCTCGTCGAGGAGGAAGACGTCGTAGCGGGACAGGAGCAGGGAGGCGAGTCCGGCGCGGGCCGCCTGGCCGCCGGACAGGGACGTCATCGGCTGGTCCAGGCCGACCGCGAGCCCGAGGCCGTCGGCGACCTCCTCGGCGCGTTCGTCGAGGTCGGCGCCGCCGAGGCCTAGCCAGCGCTCCAGGCTGGTGGCGTAGGCGTCGTCGGCGCCGGGCGCTCCGTCGACCAGGGCCTGGGTCGCCTCGTCCATGGTCCGCTGGGCCTCGGCGACGCCGGTGCGGCGGGCGAGGAACGCCCGTACGGTCTCGCCGGGCCGGCGGTCCGGTTCCTGCGGGAGGTGGCCGACGGTGGCGGTCGGCGGGGACAGGCGCAGTTCGCCCTGCTCGGGTGGGGTGAGTCCGGCGAGCATCCTGAGCAGGGTGGACTTGCCCGCGCCGTTGGCCCCGACCAGGCCGATCACATCGCCGGGCGCGACGACCAGGTCGAGCCCGGTGAACAGGGAGCGGTCGCCGTGGCCGGCGGCGAGGTTCTTGGCGACGAGGGTGGCAGTCATCAGGGCGCCGATCCTAGCCGCCGGGCCGCTCACTGCCTCACGGCCGCCACCAGGACGCTTCCGGAGGTGCGCGCCACGACGAACGACCGGCCCCTGGCCGCCTTCGCGTCGAGGGCGAGGCGGTGGCGGCCCGCTTCGAGGACGCCGTCGAAGATCTCGTGCGTGTGGGTGCGGGAGAGCCGGTCGAGGCGGTAGGCGGTGAGGGTGACGCGGCAGGCGGAGGTGACCTCGACGTCCGCGGCGCCGTCGGTCGCGGTGAGACCGGTGAGGCGGCGCTGCTCGGCCGGACTGCGGTCCAGGGCGTGTTCGATCTGGGCGACGAGGAGCGGCACGATCGGGGCGAGGCCGTCGACGTGGGCGACCGGGACCCCGGCGTGCTCGAAGGCGCGGCGGACGGCGGCACGTTCCTGCTCCCCGGCCGCGTGACCGAAGGCGACGGCGCCGTAGCCGCGGAGTTCGTCGGCGGGGACGCCGTCGGCGTCCCGGGCGATGTCGGCGCCGACCCCGATGGCGCGTAAGGCGGCGGCCAGCTTGGCGAGGACGGCGACGCGGGCGCCGATCAGCAGGACGCGGCGCCGGGGATCGGGCGCGGAGCCGTTCAGCAGGGCGCTCAGGGCCGTCCGGTACTCGTCGCCACGGAAGCGGAACGGACCGATGCCGTGGTAGCCGTTGAGCTCCAGGTCGGCGTGCTCGTCGGTCTGCCAGGCGAAGTCCCGCCAGACGAAGTCCTCGCCGTCGCCGCGGATCACCGCGGTGACCGCGCCGCAGGCCAGGTCCTCGCACTCGGGACAGCCGTAGACGACGTAACGGCCGCCGGGCAGCGGGGCCGGGCTTTCCAGGAGCAGGCTGCGGACCTGCGCGGTGAAGATCGCAGGCGGGACGTCGGAGGCGAGCGGGGAGACCGCGTCGAGGTCGGAGAGCCGGAACAACAGGGGGCGTCCGTCGACGATGAAGTCCACGAAGTCCCGGTGGACCTGGTAACCACCGTCGTTGCGTACTCCCCCGGCCCGCATCGCGGGCGCCAGGCCGAAGGTCGCGTACTCGGCACACATACGGTGAGTATCCCCACACTGCGGGTGATGTGAGCACGGCATGACGGATTCCGCTACGGTCCGGGGCATGACGCGTGCACCGAGTGGCGAGATCGTGGTGGTCGGCGGCGGGGTGGTCGGGCTGGCGACCGCCCTGGTTCTGGCGGAGCGGGGCCGGCGGGTGCGGGTGTGGACGCGGGACGCCGTCGAGGCGACCACCTCAGCCGTCGCGGGCGCGTTGTGGTGGCCGTACCGGATCGAGCCGGTCGCGACGGCACGCGTGTGGGCGCTGCGGTCGCTGGAGGTGTACGAGGAGCTGGCGGCAGGGGCCGGACCGGCCGGCGTACGCATGGTCGAGGGCGTACAGGGCGAGGTCCGCCTCGACGAGGCCGACGCCTGGCTGGCGGGCCGGGTGCCGGGGCTGCGGGCGGCCACGGCCGACGAATACGCGGGGACGGGCCTGTGGGCACGGCTGCCGCTCATCGACATGCCGGCCCATCTGCCGTGGCTGCGGGAGCGGTTCGTCGCGGCGGGCGGCGTGGTCGAGACGCGTACGGTGTCCTCCTTCGCGGAGGTGGACGCGCCCGTCGTGGTCAACTGCACGGGGCTCGCCGCGCGGGAGCTCGTGCCGGACCCTTCCGTGCGGCCCGTGCGCGGGCAGTTGGTCGTCGTGGAGAACCCCGGGATCGACACCTGGCTGGTCTCCACCGACGCGGCCGGGGAGCACGCGTACCTGTTCCCCCAGCCGGGCGGGCTCGTCCTCGGCGGTACCTCCGAGGAGGACGCGTGGTCGCTGGAGCCGGATCCCGCGACGGCCGAGGCGATCGTCCGCCGCTGTGCGGCCCTCAGGCCGGAGATCGCCGGCGCCCGCGTCCTGGGACACCGGGTGGGGTTGCGGCCCACCCGGCCGGCGGTCCGGCTGGAGCGTGACACCCTGCCGGACGGGCGGCTTCTGGTGCACAACTACGGCCACGGCGGCGCGGGCGTCACCGTGGCCTGGGGATGTGCGGAGGAGGCGGCCCGGCTGGTCTCCGGCTGAGCCGCGCGGCGCCACCCCGTGCCGGTGCGTCAGCCAGCGCACCCGGTTGGCGATTCCGCCGTGCGGCACGAGC
>NZ_JBEOXI010000165.1:0-18940 GCF_040296465.1 Streptomyces sp. NPDC002130 | reverse complement strand
GTTCCAGACCGCCACCCAGCCGAGCCAGTCGGGCATGAGCTGCGGTGCGACGAAGATGCTGGAGATCATCGTGAAGGGGAAGGCGACCGCGAAGCAGTCAGCCAGGAGGCTGGACTCGCGAGTTGCCCCCATTAAGGGCCGTTTCGGGTGGTGGGCATAGGCGGGGGTCCAGGGGGCGGAGCCCCCTGGTACAGCGGCTACTTGACCGACCCGGCCATCACGCCCTGCACGAAGTGCCTCTGGAACGCGAAGAACACGACCACCGGAACCACCAGGGACACGAACGCCCCCGGCGCCAGGACATCGATGTTGCTTCCGAACTGGCGTATCTGCGACTGGAGTTCCACGGTCAGCGGCTGTGACGTGCTGTCCGCGAAGAGCAACGCCACCAGCATGTCGTTCCAGACCCACAGGAACTGGAAGATGGCCAGGGAGGCGATCGCCGGCCGCCCCACGGGCAGGACCAGCCGCGTGAAGATGCGCCACTCACTGCCCCCGTCCATGCGGGCCGCCTCCAGCATCTCCTTCGGCATCTCGGCGAAGTAGTTCCGCAGCAGGAACACGGCGAAGGGAAGGCCGTACGCCACGTGGAAGAGCACGACTCCCGGGATGGTGCCGAACAGGCCCAGCTGGCCGAAGAGTTTGGCGACCGGCAGCAGTCCGATCTGTACCGGCACCACCAGCAGCGCGACCACGACCAGGAAGATCGTCTCCCGCCCGGGGAAGTCCAGCCACGCGAAGGCGTACCCCGCGAGTGCCGCGATCACCACGACCAGAACCGTCGTCGGCACCGATATCAGCACCGTGTTCCAGAACGCCTGCGTGATCCCGGCGTTCCCCAGCAGCGACGAGTAGTTGTCGAAGGACAGCTGCCCGGGGCTGGAGAACACCGTCCACCAGCCGCCCTTGGCCGTGTCCTCGGCGGACCGCAGCGAGGACAGGAAGAGTCCGGCCAACGGCGTCATCCACACGAGGCCCACCAGGACGAGGAAGGCCTGGACGACTCCGTTGCCCAACCCGCGCCGGACCGCGTTCATCGTTGACTCCTTCGGAAACGGCGGACGTTGAACACCATGGCCGGGACGACCAGCAGCAGGAGCAGCACGCCGAGCGCGCTGCCGAGCCCCTGGTTGTTGCCGCCGCCGAACGACACCAGCCACATCTGCGTCGCGAGCACGGTCGCGTCCTCCTGCACGGGTCCGGGCGCGATGATGTAGACGAGGTCGAAGACCTTCATCACGTTGATGACGAGGGTGATGAAGACGACCGACAGGACGGGCGCCAGCAGGGGCACGGTGATCCGGCGGAAGATCTGCCACTCGTTCGCGCCGTCCATCCGCGCCGCCTCCAGTGCGTCCCGGGGCAGTGTCGACAGGCCCGCCCCGATCAGCACCATGGCGAAGCCGGTCCAGATCCACAGGTAGGCGCCGATGATCGCCGGGGTGACCAGTGCCGGCCCGAGCCAGGAGACGCCGTCATAGGGCGGGGCGAAGTTGGACGACGGCAGCTTCACCTCGTAGGAGCCCGATTCGAGGCCCTCGAAGCGGAAGGAACCGTCGGCGGCCGTGGTGGTCGTGGCGATCGTCTCGCCGTCGCGGACCGCCTCGACCGTCATCTCCGGCAGCCCGCTCTCCCGCCGGTCGACCTTGCCCTGCTCCCCTCCCCCGCCGGGCGTGAAGTCGAGGTAGACGACTCCGCGCAGTTCGTCGGCGGCGGCTTTGCGTCCCGCCGCCGCGTAGGCAGGCTCGGCTCCGCCCGGCAGGTCGTCGGGCTGTACGCCGACCAGGCCCAGCGCCACGGCGTCCCCGGGCGACACGCTCGTGCTCGTGCGGTACGAGCCGTCCTTGTCCTTGGTCAGACCCTGGGCGTCGCGCGCCCGGGCCGTCGGATAGGAGGACTCGCCCTTGAAGGCGTCGTGGACGGAGACGACCGCGGCGTTGAGCACGCCCTTGTCGGGGTCCTCGTCGTAGGCGAGCCGGAAGATGATGCCGGCGGCGAGGAAGGAGACCGCCATCGGCATGAAGAGGAGGAGCTTGAAGGCCGTGGCCCAGCGGACCTTCTCCACCAGCACGGCGAGGATCAGCCCGAGTCCGGTGAGCAGGGCGGGGGCGATGACGACCCAGATGGCCGTGTTGCGGACGGCCTTGAGGGTCGCCGGGTCCCGGAACATCTCGGCGTAGTTGTCGCCGCCGACGAAGCTCGTCCCGGAGGCGTCGAAGAAGCTGCGGCCGATGCTGAACAGCACGGGGTAGACGACGAGCGCGCCGAGCAGCAGCAGCGCGGGCAGCACGAACAGCAGGGCGATGATCTTCCCGCGGCGGCGCAGTCGCCGGGTGCGGTCGGCGACCGGGCCGGGTGGTGGGGGACTCGTCTCTTTCACGAGGGTCGCTGTCATGGCGTATCAGTCCTGGTACGCCTTGGCCGCCGCGGCCTCCAGCTTCGCCGCGGTGCCCTTCGGGTCGGACGGGTCGCGCAGGAAGTCCTGCAGCAGCTTCCACTCGCCGGTGCCCTTGGTGCCGCCGAAGGCCGCCGGGGCCTGGTCGGACATGTCGAAGCGGACCGAGTCGCCTGCCTGGACGAGGGACTTGGCGGTGGCGCGGGTGACGTCGTCGCCGTAGGAGGCGAGGTCGAGCTTCTTGTTCGGGGAGAGGAAGCCGCCGGCCTCGGCCCACACCGCGGATGCCTCGGGGGTCGAGAGGTACTCCAGGAGGGCCTGGGCGGCCTTCTGGTTCTTGCCGTCCTTCAGGACGACGGCGGCGTCACCGCCGCTGACGACCGGTGCCTCGCCGCCGCCGACCGCCGGGAACGGGAAGAAGTTGGCGTCCTCGCCGACCTTCTTGCCGAACTGGTCCTTGGCGACACCGGCCACGAAGTCGCCCTCGTAGACCATGCCGGCCTCGGGCTCCGGCCCGAAGACCTTCTCGACCGAGCCGGGGAAGTCGGTGTTCAGGGCGCCCTTCTGGCCACCCGCGATGAGCTGCTTGTCCTTGAAGAGCTTGCCGAGGGTGGTGAGGGCGTCGACGACGGACGCGTCGGTCCACTTCAGCTCGTGGGCGGCGAGGGCGTCGTACTTCTCGGGTCCGGCCTGGGAGAGGTAGACGTTCTCGAACCAGTCGGTGAGGGTCCAGCCGTCCTGTCCGGCCACGGAGAACGCGGCGAGGCCGGAGTCGGACACGGTCTGCCCGGCCTTGAGCATCTCGTCGTAGCTCTTCGGGGGCTTCACGCCGGCCTGTTCCAGGGCGTCAGGGCTGTACCAGACGGTCGACTTGTGGGCGGCCTTGAAGTAGAGGCCGTAGAGGGTGCCGTCGACGCTGCCGTACGTCTTCCACACGGGGGCGTATCCCGCGTCGACGGCCTGCTCGGTCTTCTTCGACAGCGGCTTGAGCCAGCCCTTCTGCGCGAACTGCTTGAGCACGCCGACCTGCGGGACCATCACGACGTCGGGGGCGTTACCGCCCTCGATCTTGCTGCCGACGACGGTGGAGACGTTGTCGCCGGTGGACGTGAACTGCGTCTTGGCGCCGGTCTTCTCGGTGAAGGCGTCCAGCACCTTCTGGAAGTTCTTCTGCTCGGTGCCGGACCAGACGCCGGCCACGGTGACCGTCTGGCCGTCGAGTGCCTTGTCGCCGCCGCCGGCCGAGACGGGTCCGCCGCCGCAGGCGGTCGCGCCGAGCGCCAGGACGAGGGTGGTGCAGCCGGTGAGCAGGGTGGTACGTCGTCGCATCATCGTTGATGTCCCTTCGGGAAGTTGACTTACGAGGTGTCAGGAACGGATCCACCAGGCGGCCGTGGAGCCGGAGAGCACTCCGGGCGGGCAGGTGCCGCTGGCGAGCAGGGGGGTGCCGGGGACCGGCGCGGGGGTGGGGGCGGTGCCGAAGTTGACGGCGCACACCAGGTCGCCGCGTTCGAAGGCCAGGACGCCGGGCGGGGCGTCCAGCCAGCGCAGTGTTCCCTCGCCCAACTGGGGCAGTGCGGCGCGCAGTTGGAGGCCGTCGCGGTACAGGTGCCAGAAGGAGCGGGTGTCGGCGAGGGCGCGGTCGGTGGCGTACTCGGCGAAGTACTCGGGCTGCGGCAGCCAGGGCTTGGCGCTCTCCACGCCGGGCGTGAAGCCGAACGGTGAGGCCTGGCCCGACCAGGGCAGGGGCACGCGGCAGCCGTCGCGGATGCGGGCGCGGCTGCCGGTGCGGCGGAAGATCGGGTCGGTGAGCACGTCGTCGGGCAGGTCCACGACCTCCGGCAGGCCGAGCTCCTCGCCCTGGTAGATGTACGCGGCGCCGGGCAGGGCCAGCATGAGCAGCGCTGCGGCGCGGGCGCGGGCGGCGCCGAGGCCGCTGCCCTCGGTGGCGGGTTCGCCGTAGCGGGTGACGGTGCGGACCTGGTCGTGGTTGTTGAGGACCCAGGTGACGGTCGAACCGGTGCCGGCGATGTCGTCCATGGCCTCGGAGATGACCTTGCGGAAGGCGTCAGCGTCCCAGGAGGCGCTGAGCAGGTCGAAGAAGAAGGCCTGGTGCAGCTCGTCGGGGCGGACGTACTGGGCGTGCTCGCGGGCGGTGGGGACGGACACCTCGCCGACGAGGAGGCGTTCGCGGTCGTCGCGCTCGGTGTACTCCTCGCATATGGAGCGCCAGCGGCGCCACACCTCGTGCACCTCGGGCTGGTTCCAGGCGAGCGGGTTGACCGAGTCGCGGGTGCGGGCGTCGGCCTCCGGGTCGTCGGAGTCGGGCAGCTCGGGGTGCTTGTAGAGACCGGCGGCGACGTCGATGCGGAAGCCGTCGACACCCCGGTCGAGCCAGAAACGCAGCACCCGGTCGAACTCGGCGGCGACCTCCGGGTCACGCCAGTTCCAGTCGGGCTGCTCGGGCGTGAACATGTGCAGGTACCACTGGCCGGGCGTCCCGTCCGGCTCGGTCACCCGGCTCCACGCCGGGCCGCCGAACATGGCGTGCCAGTTGTTGGGCGGCTCGGCGCCGTCCGGGCCCCGGCCGTCGGCGAAGTGGAAGCGGGCCCGGGCCGGGCTGCCCGCGGGAGCGGCGAGCGCCTCACGGAACCAGGGGTGCTCGCTGGAGCAGTGGTTGGGGACGATGTCGAGGAGCACCTTGATGCCGAGCCGGCGCGCGGCCCCGACCAGCCGGTCGAACTCGTCGAGGTCGCCGAAGAGCGGGTCGACGTCGCAGTAGTCGGCCACGTCGTAGCCGTGGTCGTGCTGCGGCGAGGGATAGAAGGGGCTCAGCCAGATCCCGTCGACGCCGAGCTTCTTGAGGTACGGCAGTCCGGCCCGGACGCCGGCGAGGTCGCCGATGCCGTCGCCGGTGCTGTCGAGGAAGCTGCGGACGTAGACCTGATAGATCACTGCGTCACGCCACCAGTGGTGCCTGTTCAACCCATCGACCTGTCTTTGAGAAGGGCAGCGGTTATGCATGCATGTTAAGTAGGCGTGTCGAGAGGGTGTCAATGAATAGACAGGAGGTATCGAGCGGTTGGGGTGTCTAAATACGGACAGACCAGGGCAAGAGTCAGTGAGTTGAGACGCCCGCGTTACCTAACAAGTAAGTAGGGAGGGTCGTGGAAAGCGCTAGCCGCGCGAGATGACGGCGAGCTCTCGCGCCAGTCGTCGCACCGCCGCGGCGGGCGTCTGGTGTCCCGCCATCGCGTCGTGCACGACCGCCTGCACCACCAGGCTCACCTGGCCGTACCGCGGGCTCTTGGGGCGCGGCTCGGCCGCGAGGACGCTCGTCCGCAGGGTCGGCAGGTAGGGGAACCTGCGGATGAGCGCGGGATCCCGGTAGAGATCCGCGCGTACGGGCGGCAGCGCGCCACGCGTGAGGACCTGCCGCTGGACGCGTTCACTGGTGAGGTACCCGATCAGGCGGGCCGCCGAGTCGGGGTGGCGCGCATGCGCGCTGACGGCCAGGTTGGAGCCGCCGAGGACGCTCGTCCCCGGCCCGCCGGGTCCGGGCAGGGGTACGGCACCGACCTTCCCGGCGACCTTCGAACCGGGGGCGGAGGCACCGACGTAGGCGTACGGCCAGTTCCGCAGGAAGAGCAGCCGGCCGTCCTGGAAGGCCTGCTTGGACTCCTCCTCCTTGTACGTCAGCGCCTGCCGGGGGATCCAGCCCTCGCGCACGCCTCGCGCCAGGAACCCGATGCCCTCGCGGGCCGCCGCCGAGTCGACGGTGACGCGCTCGCCCTCGTCGCCGAGGATCGAGCCGCCCGCCGAGTAGACGGCCTCGGCCGCGTTCACGGTGAGGCCCTCGTACGGCAGGAACTGCCCGGCGTATCCGTCGAGGCCGTGCTTCGGGGCGATGGTCTTCGCGTACCGTTCCAGTTCCGCCCAGGTGCGCGGTGGCTCGACGCCCTCCTTCGCGAGGACGTCCTTGCGGTACAGCAGCAGGCCGGCGTTGGTGACGTACGGGACGGCGTAGAGCTGCCCGTCGTAGGTCGCCGTGTCCACGACCGGCTGGAGGAAGGACTTCAGCGGGAAGCGGTCCCGGGGCAGCGGTCTGATCCAGCCCGCCGCGGCGAACTCCGGGGTCCAGTTGACGTCGATGTTGAGCACGTCGAACCGGCTGCGGTCGCCGTCGCGCAGGTCGGTGACCATCTGGGCCTGGGTCTCGTCGGCCGAGTCCGGCAGCTCGACGAGGGTGACCTTCTCGCCGGGGTGGGTGCGATTCCAGCCCTCCAGCAGAGGGCCGAGGTAGCCGGTGAGGTCGCCGGCGGTGGCCAGGGTGAGGGGGCCGCGGCCGCCCTCGGGGGGCTCGCCCGCCTGCGCTCCGGCGGCAACGTAGCCTGTCAGGACCACGACGAGAACGAGAAGGCCCCTACCCGCGGCATGGATCCACCGCATAGGTTCCTCCCTGTACACCGGCGCTGGGCACCCTTGCCCGGAATCAGAGGCCATGTATACCTGTTAGGTATGGGCGATACTAGGGCCTGGAGCACATTGGACCGGACAGGAGGACTGCACGCGTGCGCCTGCCCCTCCTGGCCCTCCTCGCCCGCGGGCCCGCCCACGGCTACGAGCTCAAGCAGGACCTTGAGCAACTGCTGGGCTCCGCGTACCCTCAGCCGAATGTCGGCCAGATCTATGTGACCCTCGGTCGCCTCGAGAAGTCGGGACTGATCGAGGGCGAGGACGTGGCGCAGTCCAGCCGGCCCAACAAAAAGGTCTACCACCTCACCGACGCCGGGCGGGAGGCGCTGCGCGCCTGGTTCGAGGAGCCCGAGGACGAGCCGCGGGTACGGGACGAGTTCTTCATGAAGCTGGCGCTCGCTCCGCAGACCGGCCTCGCCGAGCAGGTCACCCTGATCAACCAGCAGCGGCGCCAATACCTGAACACCATGCGGCAGCTGTCGAAGCTGGCCGCCGCCGAAGACCGCGACAACCGCATCGCCCATCTGCTGATCGAGGGCGCGATGCTGCACCTGCAGGCCGACCTCGACTGGCTGGAGCGGTGCCAGGAAGAGCTGGAGGAGCTGGAGTGAGCGACGACCGTCCCGCTCCTGTGCTGCGCGCCGAGGGGCTGGTGAAGACCCACCACGGCGAGGGCGCCCCGGCCCATGCCGTGCGCGGGGTCGACCTGTGCGTTCGCCCCGGCGAGTTCGTGGCGATCACCGGCCCGTCCGGCGCCGGAAAGTCGACGCTGCTGCATCTGCTCGGCGGGCTCCAGCGGCCGGACGCGGGCAGCATCTGGCTCGACGGCGAGTGCACCGACACGTACGGCGAGGCACGCTGGGCGGTGGAGCGCCGCAAGCGGATCGGGATCGTCTTCCAGTTCTTCAACCTCGTCTCGAACCTGTCCGTCGCCGACAACGTGGAACTGCCCGCCCTGCTCGCGGGAACCTCGCCGAAGCAGGCGCGCACCGAGCGCGAGGCGCTGCTGGCCGAGCTGGGCCTGACGGGCAAGGAGCGCAGCATGCCGGGCGAGCTGTCCGGCGGTGAGCAGCAGCGCGTCGCCCTGGCCCGGGCCCTGGTCAACCACCCGCCGCTGCTGCTGGCCGACGAGCCCGCGGGCAGCCTCGACAGCAGGGGCACCCGCGAGGTGATGCGGCTGCTGTCCCGCTTCCACCAGCGCGGCCAGACGATCGTGCTGGTCACCCATGACGCCCGGCTGGCGAGCGCCGCGGACCGGGTCATCAGCTTCTTCGACGGCAAGATCGCCGACGACGCGGCACTCGACGGCGGCACCACCCCGCCGCGCCGCTCCGGCATATCCGGTGTGCTGGAGCTGAAGGACTGACATGCGGGTGTACGACGATCCCCGGAAGGGCTGACCCGTATGCGAGCGACCCTGCGCTGGGCCCACTCCGATCTGCGCACCCACCGCGGCGAGGCGCTGTTCCTCGTCCTCGCCACCGCCGGCATCGTCGCCTCCCTGCTGCTGGCCACCGCCCTGTTCGGCTACGCGACCAACCCCTGGCAGCGCGTCTTCACGCAGTCGCACGGCGCACATGTGTGGCTGCACACCGACACGGCGGCCGACACCGGGAAGCTGGCCGGTCTGGACGGCGTGGAATCCGTCGTCGGCCCCTACCCCAGCGCCGCCACCACCGTCTCCGCGCGCGGCAGCCGCGCCGCCGTCGAACTGCGGGGCATGCCGGAAGGGCCCTCCGACGGCCGCCCGCCGCTGGTCTCGGGGCACTGGCTGGACCCGTCGCATCCGAACGGCGTGGTCCTGGAGAGCCGCCTCGCCCGCGCTCTGCTGGCCGGGCCCGGCGACACCCTCGACGTGCCCGGCACCGCCCGCGAGCTGACCGTCGTGGGCCTCGCCGACAGCGCCGAGCCGCGCTACCGGCCCGGTGAGCAGCCGGGCCTGGTGTGGGCACTGCCGTCGGCCGTGCCGGACCCCGGCGGCCAGGTGATCGGGCTGCGGCTGACGGACCCGGGCGACACGTCGTACATCGTCCAGCGCGCGGTGACGGTGCTGGGCTCCGGGGCGATCGGCGAGGTCTCCACCTGGCAGCAGGCGCGGGCCGAGGCCCAGGGCGACAACCGGCTGCTCGGTCAGGTGCTGGGGCTGTTCGGGCTGGGTGCGCTCGTCGCGGCCGGACTCGCCGTGCACGGGGCGATCGGCACCCGCATCCGCGGACACCTGCGCGACCTCTCCGTCCTGAAGGCCATCGGCTTCACCCCCGGCCAGGTGGTCCGCGTCTTCCTGCTCCAGCACCTCGCCTACGCCCTCCTGGGCGCCCTGGCCGCCGCCGCTCTCGCCGAGGCGCTGGGCAGCCGGATCCCGGGGCGGCTCGGGGACGCGGTCGGCGTGTGGCAGGGGCTGCCCGGCCACACCGCGGCGCTGCTCGTGGTGCCGGTGGGCGCGGTGCTGTTCATCGGCGCGACCACCGGGCTGGCCGCCTGGCGGGCCGGCCGCGTGCCGCCGGTACCGGTGCCGAGATCCGCCGCGACCTCGGGGGGACGGCTGTCCGGCTTGGCGCGCCGGGCCCTCGGCGTGCGGATTCCGCCCGCGCTGGTGCTGGGATGGCACAGGGCGTTCACCCGTCGCCCCCGGTCCCTGGCCACCGTCGCCCGGCTCACACTGCCCCTGCTGCTGATCGTCGTGGCGATGAGCGCCTGGACCACCCTCGACCGCTTCCACAGCGAGCCCGAGCAGATCGGCCTGCCCACCACGCTCAGCGTCCGCGCCGACGCCGGTATGGGCGAACAGCAGGCCCGCTCCCTCCTGGAGAGCGACCCGGAGGTGGCCGCCGCCTACCCGGGCGTCGAGACGACCGCCCTGGGTCCGAGCCAGACCGCGACCATCGCGCTGCGCGGCCTCGGCACCCGGCAGGACCCCTACCCCTACACCCTCGCCGAGGGCCGTCCGGCCCGCGGCATCGACGAGGCCGTGGCCGGGCAGGGGCTGCTCGACCTGCTGGACGTGCGCGTCGGCGCCTGGGTCCGGATGACCGTCGGTGACCAGCCGCAGATCCTGCACATCGTGGGCCGCAGCATCGAGCCGGAGAACGCCGGCCGGGTCATCTCCACGTCCCTCGACACCCTCCGCGAGAACAACCCGGGGCTCCGCCCGACCCTCTACGAGCTCCGCCTGGACCCCGGGGCCGACCCGCAGGAGGTCGCCGACCGGCTCGCCGCCGCGGGGCGCGGCCATCTGGACGTGCACAGGGTGGCCAACCCGGCGGACGGGCTGTCCCCGCTGCGCGCGGTCGTCGCCTGGCTGATCGCCGTCCTCGCCCTCATCGGGCTCATCGAACTGCTGACCGCGATCGGCGGCACCGTCCGGGAGAGCGAACGGGACCTGCTGGCTCTGAAGGCCATCGGTCTGTCCCCGCGGCAGATCACGGCGATCACCGTCTCGGCCACCGGCCTCACGGCCCTGGCGGCCGTCCTCGCCGCCATCGCCCTGGGTCTGCCCCTCGCCCGGTGGCTGATCGACGCCCAGGGCAAGTCCAGCGGCATCGGCTCCGGGATCGCCCAGGGGCCCTCGGCGATCCTGATGGTGCTGCTCGGCGCGGCGGCGGTGCTCTGCGCCGCCGCAGTGGCGGCCCTCCCCGCGGCCCGGGCGGCCCGACGGCGCCTCGCGGACACGCTGAGCGCGGTGGCCTGACACCGGAACCGCCCCGGGGTCAGCCCCCGTACGGCTGCTGCGGGTGGTACGGGGGCCTGGGGTGCGGGGCGTAGGGGTGCTGCCCGCTCGGCGCGTAGGGATGCCCGTACGGATTCCCCTGCGGCGGCAGGTGGGGCGAGCCCGCCGGGGGCATCGGCGTGACCGGCCCGGGCAGGGGGGTGTGTGTCGCCGGATGGGCGTTCAGCCGGATTCCGTACCGTCGCTTCAGCCGCCGCATCTCCAGCAGCGCGATGGCGGTGACCGTCACCGGCGCGCCCAGGATGAAGACGATGCCCAAGGTGAGGCTGAGCCCGTGCAGATCACCGGTCACGAGGTCCGGGACGGCCACCAGCCAGCTGGTCACCATGGCGAGCAGCGGCGGCAGGCAGCGGTGGACGGCGGCCGTGCCGAAGAAGTTGCCCGAGACCCGCACGGCTCCGTAGGCCGTGAAGGCGAGCAGCCACAGCATCGTCATGCCGAACCCGATGATCACGGCGATGTTCGCGGACGCGTTCACCGTCCGCACCAGCAGCAGCACGGCGGCCACGCAGCCGACGAACAGCACGAGCAGCGCGAGGGACCTGAGCAGCGACGTCCGCAACTGCCGCACCGTGCCACCGCGCCGCCAGACCCACAGCATCACCCCGACCGTCAGCGGGGTGAGGAAGAGCAGGACGACGGAGGCCGTCATCGCGTTCTCCAGCAGCTCGGTGAAGTCGAAACCGCCTTCGACGAACGTGTAGACACCGAGCGAGGCGACCGCCCCGGCGATGACACGGAACCGCTTCAGGCGCTCCACGGACGGGTCGAGCGGTTGCGGGATCCAGGCGGGGTGGAACACCGCCCGGGCCACGTCCCGGGGTTTCAGGATGGACCCCGCCGTCAGCGTGCCACCGGTCCAACTTCCGCGTGTGCGTGCCACTTCGCGCTCCCCCGAGCACTCGCCGTGATGATCGTCCGGGAGTCTACGGGAGGCGGACGGCGCGCCGTCGCCCGCCTTCCCGTGCGGCGGCGGTCACTGCCGGCCGCGCAGCTCCCGGTACGTGGCGACCAGCGCCCGGGTGGAGGCGTCCAGGCCCTCGACCTCGGCGCCCCCGGTCAGCGCGGGCTCGACGCGCTTGGCGAGCACCTTGCCCAGCTCCACGCCCCACTGGTCGAAGGAGTCGATGTTCCAGACGGCGCCCTGCACGAACACCTTGTGCTCGTAGAGGGCGACCAACTGGCCGAGGACGGACGGCGTCAGCTCGGGCGCGAGGATGGTGGTCGTCGGGTGGTTGCCCCGGAACGTCTTGTGCGGCACCAGTTCCTCCGGCACTCCCTCGGCCCGCACCTCCTCGGGGGTCTTGCCGAAGGCGAGCGCCTGCGTCTGGGCGAAGAAGTTGGCCATCAGCAGGTCGTGCTGTGCCTTCAGCTGCTCGCTCAGCTCGGCGACCGGATGGGCGAATCCGATGAAGTCCGCAGGGATCAGCTTCGTGCCCTGGTGGATGAGCTGGTAATAGGCGTGCTGCCCGTTGGTGCCCGGCGTGCCCCAGACGACCGGCCCCGTCTGCCACTCGACCTCGCGCCCGTCCCGGCCGACGTACTTGCCGTTGGACTCCATGTCGAGCTGCTGGAGGTAGGCGGTGAACCTGGACAGGTAGTGGCTGTAGGGCAGCACCGCGTGCGACTGGGCGTCGTGGAAGTTGCCGTACCAGATGCCCAGCAGGCCCAGCAGCAGCGGCACGTTGGACTCGGCGGGCGCGGTCCGGAAGTGCTCGTCGACGATGCGGAACCCGTCGAGCATCTCGCGGAAGCGGTCGGGGCCGATGGCGATCATGAGGGCCAGGCCGATCGCCGAGTCGTAGGAGTAGCGGCCGCCGACCCAGTCCCAGAACTCGAACATGTTGGTCGTGTCGATGCCGAACTCGGCGACCTTCTCGGCGTTCGTCGACAGCGCCACGAAGTGCTTGGCGACGGCGGCGTCGTCACCGAGCGCGTCCAGCAGCCAGGAGCGCGCGGACGTGGCGTTGGTGACCGTCTCGATGGTGGTGAAGGTCTTGGAGGCGATGACGAACAGGGTCTCCGCCGGGTCCAGGTCCCGGACCGCCTCGTGCAGGTCGGCGCCGTCCACGTTGGACACGAAACGCACCGTCAGCGAGCGGTCCGTGAAGGCGCGCAGCACCTCGTACGCCATGGCGGGGCCGAGGTCGGAGCCGCCGATGCCCACGTTGACGATGTTCCGGATCCGCTTGCCGGTGTGGCCGGTCCACTCGCCCGACCGCACCCGGTCGGCGAAGTCCGCCATCTTGTCGAGCACCGCGTGCACATCGGGCACCACGTTCTCGCCGTCGACCTCGATCACCGCGTCCCGCGGGGCGCGCAGCGCGGTGTGCAGCACGGCCCGGTTCTCGGTGGTGTTGATCTTCTCGCCGCGGAACATGGCGTCGCGCAGCCCGAAGACGTCGGTGGCGGCGGCCAGTTCGCGCAGCAGTCGCAGGGTGTCGTCGGTGACGAGGTGCTTGGAGTAGTCGACGTACAGGTCGCCGACCCGGAGGGTGTACCCGGTGCCGCGGCCGGCGTCGGCGGCGAACAGCTCGCGCAACCGGACGTCGCCGAGCTCCTCGCGGTGCTTGGCCAGTGCCGTCCACTCGGGCGTCTGGTTGAGCCTGGTACGGCCGTCTGCGTTCATCTCGGACTTCAGCCTTCTTTCCTGTCCTGCCTGCGTACCTTGCCCCGCTGCCGGTCCCAACCTAATTGATCAGCGGGTGACGTCTGCTGTCGTGGCGCCGTCCTCCGGCTCGACAACAGATACGTTCACGGTGCGCACGGGTATCAGCGCGATGACGGCGAGGACGAAGAAGGCGGCCGTGAGCAGTGGCGGGGTGCTGGGTCCCCAGGCGGCGGCGACGGCTCCGCCCAGCAGGGCGCCGAGGGGCACTCCGGCGAAGGCCAGGGTCCGGAAGGCCGAGCTGACCCGGCCCAGGAGCCCGGCGGGGCTGCGCTCCTGCATGAGGGTCGTCGTGTTGACGTTCCACACCATGCCCAGGAGCCCGAACACGGCCAGCGCGCCCACCAGCACGGCCAGGCTGCGCACGGTGCCCATGACGACGAGGAGCACGGTCTGCACCGAGCCGGCGAGCAGCACCGACGGCAGCCGGCCGAGCCGCGCCACCAGCCGGCCGTTCACCACTCCCCCGGCCAGACTGCCCAGGGTGAAGGCGGTGCCCGCCGCCGCGTACCCGGCGGGGCCCGCCCGGAGCCAGTCGGTGACGAGGACGACCAGCATGGCGAGCTGGGTGCCCATGCCGATGTTGCACAGGGCCGTGGCGGTGCACAGGGCGCGCAGGGCGCGGTCGCGCCACAGGGTGCGCAGGCCTTCGGCGATCTCCCGGCGCAGTGTGCTGCCCGCGGGTCTCGGCTCGCGGTCGGGCCCGGCGGACGGCAGGGAGGCGATCAGTGCGGCGGCCACGAGGAAGGTCACGGCGTCGGCCGCGAACGGCACGGCCGTCCCGGCTGCCAGCAGCAGGGGCACGACGGGGCCGCCGAGCAGTCCGCCGGCGATGCGCTGACCGGTCATCAGCCGGGCGTTGGCGCTGCCGAGCGCGCCTCGGTCGACCAGGGCGGGCAGCAGCGCCGTGGCAGCGTTGTCGAAGAGGGTCTGCAGGGTGGTGAGCGCGACGGCCAGCGCGATGAGCAGGCCGATCGAGGCGTGTCCGAGCGCGACGGCGACCGCGAAGGCGGCGACCAGCAGCCCGCGTAACGCGTCGACCATCCACATGGCCCGCCGCTGGTCCACGCGGTCGGCGACGGCCCCGCCGAGCAGGCCGAAGACGATCCAGGGCAGATAGCCGCAGGCCGTGACGGAGGCGATGAGCAGCGGATGGTCGGTCAGGGTGACGGCCAGCAGGGGCAGTGCGGCCGTGCGCAGCGCGTCGCCGAAACTGGACAGCACGGCGGCACTCCACAGCCGTCCGAAGCCCCCGCGCCACGCGGGCGCAGCGCTGCTCCCCACCTCGACCGTCGCCACCGCTCCCCCTCATGGTTCGTCCGATGCACAAACCGTAGAGGGCACCACTGACAATCAGGCTGCGGTGAAGGCGGAGAGGCAGTTCCGGCCGGGCACCCGCTGGTGCCCGGCCGGTCTCGACTTCTAGATTTCGCCCCGCAGTTTGGCGAGCGCCTCGGCGAGGATCGCCTCGCCGTCCGCGTCGCTGCGCCGCTCCCGCACATACGCCAGGTGGGTCTTGTAGGGCTCGGTGCGCGGCGGGTCCGGCGGGTTGTCCCGGTCCTGGCCCGCCGGGAAGCCGCAGCGGGGACAGTCCCAGGTGTCGGGCACCTGCGCGTCGCTGGCGAAGCTCGGCTGGGTCTCGTGTCCGTTGGAGCACCAGAAGGAGATGCGCAGCCGCGGCGCGGACTCGCCGCGCTCGGCCTCGCCCATCGGCCCCGCCCCGACCCGGCTCCCCCGGATCGCGTTGCCACTTGCCACGGTCGTAACTCCCTGCGTGATGGTGCCGCGAAGCGAGTCGGCGTTCCGCTTCGCCGCGAGCGCCTCAGTCTACGTAAGGCCCAACGCGCGTCCAGTGATTGGAGTTACAACCCTCACACCTAGACGCAAGCCCCATGATAGGCCGCGCTCAGCTGCGCGTACCGGACATGGGGCTCTACGTACGAGTTCCGTGCGGATCGCGGCTCGGTCAGTTCACCTTCATCAGGATGCCGAGCACGACGATGCACGCGAACCACAGCAGACCGATCACGACGGTGATCCGGTCGAGGTTGCGCTCGGCGACCGAGGAGCCGCCGACGGAGGACTGCATGCCGCCACCGAACATGTCGGAGAGGCCGCCGCCCTTCCCCTTGTGCATCAGCACCAGCAGCATCAGCAGCAGGCTGAAGACGATCAGGGCGATCGAGAACCCCAAAACCACGGCTGGACCAACTTCCTCGGATTCGGATGGACGACGCGGGGCCCAGCACAGCGCTGGACCCCGCAAGGGTACGACGGATCGCCGCTACCGCATACTCACTGGTCGCGGAAGCGCACGATCTTGACGAACTCGTCGGCGTCCAGCGAGGCGCCGCCGACCAGGGCGCCGTCGATGTCGGCCTGGGCCATGATCTCCGCGACGTTGCCGGCCTTGACCGAGCCGCCGTACTGGATGCGGACCTTGTCGGCCAGGTCCTGCGAGTACAGCTCGGCGATCTTGCCGCGGATCGCCGCGCAGACCTCCTGGGCGTCCTCGGCGCCGCATACCTTGCCGGTGCCGATGGCCCACACGGGCTCGTAGGCGATCACGACGGTCTCGGCCTGCTCGGCGGGGAGGTCCTTCAGACCGCCCTCGACCTGGGCGAGGGTGTGGGAGACGTGGTTGCCCGCCTCACGGACCTCCAGCTCCTCACCGACGCACAGGATCGGGGTCAGGCCGTGCTTGTACGCGGCCTTGACCTTGGCGTTCACCAGCTCGTCGGTCTCGGCGTGGTACTGGCGGCGCTCGCTGTGGCCGATGGCGACGTACGTGCACTTCAGCTTGGCCAGCATGGGGCCGGAGATCTCGCCGGTGAAGGCACCGCTGTCGTGCGCCGAGATGTCCTGGGCGCCGTACTTGATCTTGAGCTTGTCGCCGTCGACCAGGGTCTGCACGGAGCGCAGGTCGGTGAAGGGCGGCAGGACGGCGACCTCGACGGCCTCGTAGTCCTTGTCGGCCAGGGCGAAGGCGAGCTTCTGGACGTGCGCGATGGCCTCGAGGTGGTTGAGGTTCATCTTCCAGTTGCCCGCCATCAGCGGCGTGCGCGTGCTCATATGGGGTCAGTCCTCCAGTGCGGCGAGGCCGGGGAGCGTCTTGCCCTCGAGGTATTCGAGGGAGGCGCCGCCACCGGTCGAGATGTGGCCGAATGCGTTCTCGTCGAAGCCCAGGATGCGGACGGCGGCGGCGGAGTCGCCACCACCGACCACCGTGAAGGCCTTCGAGTCGAGCAGAGCCTGGGCGACGGCCTTGGTGCCCTCGGCGAAATCGGGGTGCTCGAAGACGCCCATGGGGCCGTTCCAGAAGACGGTGGCGGCGTCGGCGATCTTCGAGGCGTACAGCTTGCGGGACTCGGGGCCGATGTCCAGACCCATCTGGCCGGCCGGCATGGCGTCCGCGGCGACCGTGCTGGGCTTGGCCGGGGCCTTGGTCTTGAGGTCCGGGAACTCCGGCGCGACCACGACGTCCACGGGCAGGACCAGCTCGACGCCGCTCTTCTCGGCGCGCTCGATGTACTCCCGGACGACCGGGAGCTGGTCCTCCTGGACCAGGGACGAGCCGATCTCGTGGCCCTTGGCCTTGAGGAAGGTGAAGACCATGCCGCCGCCGATGAGCAGGCGGTCGGCCTTGCCGAGCAGCTGGTCGATGACGGCGAGCTTGTCGGAGACCTTGGCGCCGCCCAGGACGACGGCGTAGGGCCGCTTGACGTCGTCGGTGAGCTTCCTCAGGACGCCGACCTCGGTGGCGATGAGGTGGCCGGCGTAGTGCGGCAGCCGGGCCGGGAGGTCGAAGACCGAGGCGTGCTTACGGTGCACCGCGCCGAAGCCGTCACCGACGTAGAGGTCGGCGAGGGCGGCGAGCTGGTCGGCGAAGGCGGCGCGCTCGGCGTCGTCCTTGCTCGTCTCACCGGCGTTGAAGCGCAGGTTCTCGACGAGGGCGACCTGGCCGTCGGCGAGGCCGGCGACGGTGGCCCGGGCGGACTCGCCGACCGTGTCGGTCGCGAAGGCCACGTCCGACCCGAGGAGCTCACCGAGGCGCGCGGCGGCCGGGGCGAGGGAGAAAGCCGGGTCCGGGGCACCCTTCGGGCGGCCCAGGTGGGAGGCGACGACGACCCGGGCGCCCGCGTCGGCGAGGGCCTTGACCGTGGGCAGCACGGCGCGGATGCGGCCGTCGTCGGTGATGCGCGTGCCGTCCAGCGGCACGTTCAGGTCGGCGCGGACGAAGACCCGCTTGCCCGCCACTCCCTCGGAGAGGAGTTCGTCGATCGTCTTCATGAAGGGGACTCCTGAAAGAGCTCGTGATCGCTCGTAAGCGCTCGTGATCGAACAGCTCTGATCTGTACGTGAGTCAGGGCTCGGACGGCGCTTCCTCGCGCCGCCCGAGCCCTGCTCTCACATGGACGTGCCTGCTGGGTTGATCAGAGCTGGTTGCCGACGAAGACCGTAAGGTCCACGAGGCGGTTGGAGTAGCCCCACTCGTTGTCGTACCAGCCGATGACCTTCACGTTCTTGCCCTCCTGGACCATGGTCAGGGAGGAGTCGAAGGTGCAGGACGCCGGGGCGTTCACGATGTCGGAGGAGACGATCGGGTCCTCGGTGTACTCGAGGATGCCCTTGAGCTCGCCCTCCGCGGCCTTCTGGAAGGCGGCGTTGACCTCTTCCTTGGTGACCTCGCGCCCGAGCTCCAGGACCAGGTCGGTGACCGAGCCGGTCGGGACCGGGACGCGCATCGCGATGCCGTCCAGCTTGCCCTTGAGCTGCGGCAGGACCAGCGCGGTGGCCTTGGCGGCGCCCGTGGTGGTCGGGATGATGTTCTCGGCGGCGGCACGCGCGCGACGCAGGTCCTTGTGCGGGAAGTCCAGGATGCGCTGGTCGTTGGTGTACGCGTGCACCGTCGTCATCAGGCCCTTGACGATGCCGAAGCTCTCGTCGAGGACCTTCGCCATCGGCGCCACACAGTTGGTGGTGCAGGAGGCGTTGGAGATGACGTGGTGGTTCGCCGGGTCGTACTTGTCCTGGTTGACGCCCATCACGATGGTGACGTCCTCGTCCTTGGCCGGAGCCGAGATGAGGACCTTCTTCGCGCCACCGGCGATGTGCTTCTCGGCGTCGGCCTTCTTGGTGAAGATGCCCGTCGACTCGATGACGATGTCGACACCCAGCTCGCCCCACGGGATGTCGGCGGGGTTGCGCTCGGCCAGGACCTTGATGGTCTTGCCGTCGACCGTGATCGTGTCGGCGGTGTGGGTGACCTCCTGCTTGAGGCGGCCCAGGATCGTGTCGTACTTCAGCAGGTGGGCGGTGGTCGCGGTGTCACCCAGGTCGTTGACAGCCACGATCTCGATGTCTGCACCCTGCTCCAGCAGCGCGCGGAAGTAGTTACGACCGATGCGGCCGAAGCCGTTGATGCCTACGCGGATCGTCACGAACCGATCTCCTCGTTGGTACGCCGGCCATGAAGTGCCGGCGAGCTCTGTTTGGGATGTCCCCGACCGCCTACGACCCTACCTCCCTGAAGGGCTGGTGGTGACATCCAGATGCCTCATACACGGCAGGGCGGTCCGTACCCGCCAGTAGGGGTACGGACCGCCCACCGCCGCGAGCAAGATCACTTGATTTCGCTACCTCACGGGTTCCCTGTTGACCAGGGAACTCACCC